>DATEDK010000350.1:0-8178 GCA_035281685.1 Kiloniellales bacterium
GTGCAGGTGCACGGCACCCTTGGGGGAGCCGGTCGAGCCCGAGGAGTAGAGCCAGAAGCAGAAGTCGTCGGCGTGAGTGGCCGCGGGTTCGTGCTGCGGCGCCGCCTTGGCCAGCAGGGCCTGCAGCGTATCGCCTTCGCCGCCGGAGACGACGACGGCACGCAGGGACCTGCCTTGCAGGGCGAGGTCGAACTTCCCGCGCAGCGGCTCCGAGACGACCAGGCCGCGCGCGCCGCTGTCTGCCAGCATGCCGGCGTAGTCGGCCGCGGTCAGCAAGGTGTTGACCGGGATCGGGATGACGCCCGCCTTGATCGCGCCCAGGAACACCGTCGGGAAATCGACGCTGTCGAGCAGCGCCAAAAGGAGGCGATCCTCGCGCTGGAAGCCCAGGCCCTCGAGCGCGTTGGCGAAGCGGTTCGCGCGTTCGGTCAGCTCGGCGTAGCTGTAGCGGCCCGCGTCGTCGATGACAGCGGTGGCCGCACCCCGCCCCTCCTCCAGGTTGCGATCCAGGAGATCGAGCGCGGCGTTGTAGTAGCCCTCGGGCAAGCGCGCCGGGCGCACGGGCATCAGACCGGTCTTCCTCCCCACCGCCGGCGCTCTTCTGGCGCCGTTGCGTACTCAGATCAGGCTGCCTGGCGCAGCGGCTTCGGCACCGTCTCCAGCCAGCGCGGCAGCCAGGCGACAGCCTCCTCCTCCGGCAGCGTGCCGGAGGCCGCATCGTGATAGTAGGGTTCGCCCACCAGCGTCGCGCCCAGATCGGTCAGCAGGCGCTGGAAGTGCTTGGGACCGAAGCAGAAGGTGTCGGCATAGGTGCTGTCGCCGAGGCCGAAGAGCCCGAAGGCCACGCCGCTCAGGTCCGGCCGCTCGCGCTCGACCGCCTGGAAGAAGTCGCGGGCGTTGTCCGGCACGTCACCCTGGCCATAGGTCGAGCTGACGATCAGGTAGAGCGCGCCGGCCTCGAACGCGTTCGCGCTCAGCCGGTCCATCGCCAGGATCTCGGCGCTGCCGCCAGCGGCGGCCATGGCATCGCGCAGTTCCTCGGCGACGAGGTCCGCGGTACCGGTCATGGTGCCGACCAGGATCTTGCAACTGAGCGCCATTCTTGTTCCCTGGACGTGTGCTTCTCTCGCTTTCGGCAACATTATAGTGCATACTGAAGTTCCGGCAAGCATTATAGTGCATATGACTCGCAGCGATGCCCTCACCCAAAGCCAGGCCGAGGAGGCCTATCTCGAGCGCCTGGGGCAGCGGGTGCGCGGCGAGCGCATGCGCCGCGGCATGACCCGCAAGCAGCTCGCCCACGACTCCGGCATCTCCGAACGCTACCTGGCGCAGCTCGAGGCCGGGCGCGGCAACATCTCGATCCTTCTGCTGCGGCAGGTGGCCCAGGCCATGGGCCGCCCGCTCGACCTCCTGGTGCTGGACGGCCCGGAAAGGCCGGTCGAGGCCGAGCTGTTGCGCGGCCTTCTGGCGCGGCTCGATCCCGAGCGATTGGCCGAGGCGCACGACCTGCTGGCCGAGCGGTTCGGTCTCGCCAACACGCAGGCGCGCAATGGGCGCGTCGCGCTGATCGGCCTGCGCGGTGCCGGCAAGTCCACGCTGGGCCGACTTCTGGCCGAGCGGCTCGCCCTGCCTTTCGTCGAGATGACGCGCGAGATCGAGTCGGCGGCCGGCATGGACATGGCCGAGATCATCGGGCTCGGCGGTCAGTCGATGCTGCGTCGCCTGGAGCTGCGTGCCCTCGAGGCGGTGATCGCGCGCCACGCCGAGGTCGTGCTGGCGACCGGCGGCGGCCTGGTGGCGGAGCCGGAGACCTACGAGATGCTGCTGGCGAACTGCTTCACCATTTGGGTGACCGCGCGACCCGAGGAGCACATGGGCCGGGTGCTGGCCCAGGGCGACCGCCGCCCCATGGCCGACAATCCCGAAGCCATGGATGACTTGCGTCGCATCCTGACCGAGCGCGAAGCGCTCTATGCGAAAGCGGACCGCCGACTGGACACGGCGGGACTGACTGTGCAGCAGGCGCTGGAGCGGCTGGTTGCGCTGGTGCCGCGATAGCGCGTGAATGCCGAAGTCCCCCCTCTCCCCGCAGCGAGAGAGGGCCGGGGCGAGGGGGGTAGGTCGGTGCGGCTGTCAACACCTGCACCGACCGACCCCCCTCACCCACTCGCTTCGCTCGCCGCCCTCTCCCGCAGGGGGGAGAGGGCTAGTTGGAGTCGCTCCCAAGTCTCCTCACCACCCGGAATGCCGAAGCGGAACCAGGTCGGCGCGAAGGGAAAGGCGCGCACGAGAATGCCTGCTTGTCCGAGGCGTTCCGCCGTCCCGGGATCGCCCTCCGCCAGGCGGAACAGCAGTGTGCCGCCCCGCACCTCGAGCCCGGATGCCGCGAGCAGTCGATCGAGCCTCGCGACGTCCTGCTCCAGTCGCTCGCGCACCGCGCTGCGCCAAGCCTCGTCGGCCAGCGCCGCACTGCCGGCGACGATCGCCCGCCCCGAGACGGCCCAGGGGCCGAGCAGGGCGCGCAGCTTCGCCGCGAGCTGGGGATCGGTGATCGCGAAGCCGAGGCGCAGGCCGGCAAGCCCATAGGTCTTGCCGAAGGAGCGCAGCACCACGACCGAAGGCAACGGCATGTGCGGAGCGAGCGACAGCGGCTCGGGCTCCAGGTCGGCAAAGGCCTCGTCGACGACCAGCAGACGTGTATGCCGGCCGATCGCGAAGAGCGCTTCGGGCGCATGGCGTGCGCCGTCCGGATTGTTCGGATTGCACAGCACGGCGACCTCGGCCGAGCGCAGCGCGGCGGCGTCCGAGGTCTCGCTGACCGACAGGCCGGCGCGACGCCAGCTTTCTGCGTGCTCGTTGTAGGTCGGACCCAGGACAGTCACCGACTCTGCCGTCATGAGCTGCGGCAGGTGCTGGATCAGCGCCTGCGTGCCCGGTGCGGCCACCACGCAGGCGGCATCGCTGACACCGTAGGCGGCGGCCGCAAGAGTCTCCAACCTGGCCAGGGCTTCCGGCTCCGGCAGGCGCGTGAAGCACTCCGGCGGCAGCGGCGGAAGCGGATCGCTGTGCGGATTGATCCCGGTCGAGAGATCGAGGAAGGGTTCGGGCGCTTGCGGCCAGCGGCGCCGCGCCTCCTCCAGACGGCCACCGTGTGGCAGGGTGCCGTCCGATTCCTCCCCCGCTAGAGTCGATGAGCTTCGACGCAAACCTCGCCCTCCTCGCCGCCGCGCTCCTGCTCGAAGCCCTCATCGGCTATCCGCAGGCGCTCTTCCGCCGCTTCCGCCATCCCGTCGTCTGGCTGGGTGCCCTCGTCGCCGGCTGCGACCGGCGGCTGAACCGCGAGAGCCTGTCCGACAGCACCCGCCGCCGCAACGGCACGATGACTCTCGTGCTGCTGCTGGTCGTCACGGCGCTGCCGACCGTAGCGCTGCAGATCCTGCTGCTGCGCTGGCTCGACTGGTGGGCGGCGGCTCTGGTCCTTGCGGTTCCCGCTTCGATGCTGCTGGCGCAGCGCAGCCTGCACGAGCACGTCGCCGCGGTGGCGCGCAGCCTCGAGACCGAGGGTCTCGCCGGCGGCCGCCGCGCCGTGTCGCAGATCGTCGGCCGCGATCCCGAGGCGCTCGACGAAGCGGGGATCTCCCGCGCGGCGATCGAGAGCCTGGCGGAGAACTTCTCCGACGGCGTGGTGGCGCCCGCCTTCTGGTGCGCGATCGGCGGGCTGCCGGGCATCGCGCTCTACAAGGCCATCAACACCGCGGACTCGATGATCGGCCACAAGACGCCGCGCCATCTGGCCTTCGGCTGGGCCGCCGCGCGCTTCGACGATCTGGTGAACCTGCCGGCCTCGCGCCTGGCCGCGCTCTGGCTGCTGCTGGCAGCCGCTGTGTCAGGCAAGAGCGTCGGCGGCGCCTGGCGTGCCCTCTGGCGCGACGCAGGCCATCACAAGTCGCCCAACGCCGGCTGGCCGGAGGCGGCCATGGCGGGTGCACTCGGCATCCGCCTCGCCGGACCGCGGCGCTATCACGGCGTTCTGGTCGACGACGGCTGGATGGGCGACGGCCGGGCCGAGCTCACCGCGGCCGACATCCGCCGCGCGCTCGCGCTCTATCGCCTGGCGGCAACGATCCAGTTCGTCGTCGTCGCCGCGCTGGTCGTCGTCATCGCGCGATTCTGAGCAGCGCCTCGATGTCCAGGTGCCTCTCGAGATGCTCAGCCAGCGCGTCCAGCGTCGCCTCCACGCTCGCGTGATGGTCGGCGCCGGACGACGCCGCTCCGAGGCGCGAGAGCCAGAGCGCGCGCTGCCGGTCGTCGGCGAACAGCCCATGGGCGTAGCTGCCGGCGACCAGGCCGTCGCCCGAGATCGCGCCCTCCTCCTCGCCGGTCGAGAGCCGCAAGAGGGGCCGCGCGCGGTCCGGCCCGGTGGTCTCGCCGACATGCATCTCGTAGCCGCGGAAGGGCGTCTCCTCGGGGAGACTCACGCCCTCGACCTCCTCCAGGCGCTTATCTCGCGTCAGCGTGGTGGTGACGTCGAGCAGGCCGAGGCCGGTGATCACGTCGGGCGGTCCTTCGATGCCTGAAGGATCGGAGATCCAGCGTCCGAGCATCTGGTAGCCGCCGCAAAGCCCCAGCACGCGTCCACCGCGCCGGTGGTGCGCCAGGATGTCGTGCTCCCAACCCTGGGCGCGCAGCTGCGCCAGGTCGGCGATGGTGGCCTTGGAGCCCGGCAACACGATGAGGTCGGCCGGCGGCAGCGGCCGCCCGGGCGGGATCAGCAGGAGTTCGACCGCAGGTTCGGCTTCCAAGGGATCGAAGTCGTCGAAGTTGGCGATATGGCCGAGCAGCGGCACGGCGACCCGAACTCGGCCGTCCCGATGCATCGGCTGGCGCTCCGCCAGCTCGAAGGCGTCCTCGGCCGGCAGTCGCCGCGCGCCCTCGAAGAAAGGCACGAGGCCCAGGGCCTGCCAGCCGGTGTGCCTGACGATCGCCGCCATGCCTTCGGCGAAGAGCGAAGGATCGCCGCGCATGCGGTTGACGATGAAGCCCTCGATCCGTGCCGCGTCCTCGGGCGGCAGCACCGCCTTCGTGCCGACCAGCGCGGCGATGACGCCGCCGCGGTCGATGTCGCCGACCAGCACGATCGGAACGTCCGCCGCCGCGGCGAAGCCCATGTTGGCGATGTCGTTGCGGCGCAGGTTGATCTCCGCGGCACTCCCCGCCCCTTCGACCAGCACGATCTCCGCCTCGCCCTTCAGCCGGGCGAAGCTCTCCAGCACCGCCGGCAGCAGTTGCGGTTTCAGCTCCTGCAGCTCGCGTGCCTTGGCTCGGTCCCAGATCCTGCCCTGGACGACGATCTGCGATCCGGTCTCGCTTTCCGGCTTCAGCAGCACGGGGTTCATGTGCACGGAGGGCGGAACGCGTGCGGCCAGCGCCTGCAGCCACTGCGCGCGGCCGATCTCGCCCCCGTCGGCGGTAACCGCGGCATTGTTCGACATGTTCTGCGGCTTGAAGGGCCGCACCTTGAGGCGGCGTTGCGTCAGCGCGCGGGCGAGGCCCGTCACCAGCAGCGACTTGCCGACGCTGGAGCCCGTGCCTTGCAGCATCACCGCCCTGGCCGCCATGGTCAGAACTCGATCCCCTGCTGCGCCTTCACACCGCGGGCGAAGTGGTGCTTCACCAGCGTCATCTCGGTCACCAGGTCGGCCGCCTCGAGCAGCGCCGGCTTGGCGTTGCGCCCGGTGACGACGACGTGCAGGTCGGGCCGCCGCGCGGAAAGAACCGCAACGACCTCGTCCAGCGGCAGATAGTCGTAGCGCAAGGCGATGTTGAGCTCGTCCAGCACGAGGAGCGAGAGGTCGGGTCGCGCCAGCAGCTGCTGCGCCTTGCCCCAGGCGCGCACGCAGGCATCGATGTCGCGCTGCCTGTCCTGCGTCTCCCAGGTGAAGCCCTCGCCCAGCGCGTGGAACTCGACGAGATCGCCGAAGCGCTCCAAGGCGCGGCGCTCGCCGGTCGCCCAGGCACCCTTGATGAACTGCACGACGGCGCAGCGCCGCCCGTAGCCCAGCATGCGCAGCACGAGGCCCCAGGCGGCGGTGGACTTGCCCTTGCCGGAGCCGGTGTGCACCACGAGGAGGCCCTTTTCGATGGTCTTGCCGGCGACCTCGGCGTCCTGCACGGCCTTGCGCTTGGCCATCTTCTCGCGATGGCGTTCCGCCTCGCTCATGGAGTCCCTTTCACGGTGATCGGCAAGCCGGCGACCATGAACAGCACGCGCTTGGCGCGCTCGGCAAGGCGCTGGTTCAGCCGTCCAGCAGCATCGCGGAAGACACGACCCAAGGCATGGTCGGGCACGATGCCGAGTCCCACTTCGTTTGCGACCAGGAAGGTCGGCGCACGTCGTGCGCTCAGAGCCAGGTCCAGCGCGGCGGTCGCGGCCTCGATGTCGCGCTCCGCCAGGATCAGGTTGCTGAGCCAAAGCGTCAGGCAGTCGACCAGGGCGGCGCCCGGCGCCTCCGCGATGGCCTCGGGGAGCGCCAGCGGCGCCTCGACCGTGCGCCAGCCCTCGGCGCGCCGGCGGCGATGCTCGGCGATGCGCTGGCGCATCTCCTCGTCCAACGCCTCGGCCGTGGCGATGTAGGTCCAGGGCGGCGGCAGGGCCTGCATCAGCCGCTCCGCCATCGCGCTCTTGCCCGAGCGCGCGCCGCCGAGGATCAGGGTCAGATCAGGCACCGAATGCCTTTCAAGGGTATGTCATCCCGGAAGCCGCGCAGCGGCTATCCGGGACCCAGGGGCCATAGGCTGAGTCCAATGGCCCCTGGGTCCCGGCTCTCGCTGCGCTCGGCCGGGATGACAGGAATGGGCGGTAGACGGGATGCGCACGCTGCGACCGGCCCTTGATTGACAGCTTGGACCCGCGGGTAATACTAGACCCACGACGGTCCTTCCACCCGGAAGGTGAAGAGGGAATGCGGTGCGGGAGCTTCTCCCAAGGCCGCAGCTGCCCCCGCAACTGTAAGCGCAGGATGCCCGTCGCGATCCCACTGGGGCGAGCTCCCGGGAAGGGGACGGGCATCGCGAACTGCCGAGCCAGGAGACCTGCCGTCGATCCTTTGCCGCCGGGCCGGGCGGGGTGCGCCGGCCGAGCATCGCGCTTCCTCCAGAAGCGCGCCGCCGCGGTCCCCTCCCTCCGCACCCCGGAGCGCTGTCCCGTGGCGAGCGAGCGGCCTTGCCTCTCCGTCTGCCTGACCTGTCGCGACGACGACGGCGCGCGGCTGCACGAGGCCTTGCGCCCGCTGATGACCAATGGCGTGCGCCTGCGCTCCGTCGTCTGCCTCGCCAACTGCGAGCGCGGCTGCTCAGCCGCGATCCAGGCGCCGGGCAAGTGGACCTACCTGCTGGGCAATCTGACCCCCGACCTGGCGCAGGACGTCGCCCGCTACAGCGAGCTCTATGCGCTCTCGCCGACCGGCTTCGTCAGCCGCGCGGCGCGCGCTCCCTCGCTGCGCGAGGCGATCGTCGGCCGCGTGCCCGCCTTCCCTCTCGACGATCCGGAGACGCCATGACGTCGCTGCAAAAGATTCCCGCCACCGTGATCACCGGCTTCCTCGGCGCCGGCAAGACCACGCTGGTGCGCCATCTCCTGGAGAACGCGCGCGGCCGGCGCATCGCCGTGGTGGTGAACGAGTTCGGCTCGCTCGGCATCGACGGCGAGCTCTTAAAGAGCTGCGGCATCGCCGGCTGCGAAGAGGACGCGATCATCGAGCTGGCGAACGGCTGCATCTGCTGCACCGTCGCCGACGACTTCCTGCCGACCATGGAAGCGCTGCTGGCCCGGCCGCAGCCGCCGGAGCACGTCGTCATCGAAACCTCCGGCCTGGCGCTGCCGAAGCCGCTCCTGAAGGCCTTCGACTGGCCCTCGGTGCGCTCGCGCATGACCGTCGACGGCGTGATTGCGGTGATCGACGGTCCCGCGGTCGCCGAGGGCCGCTTCGCCGACGATCCCGAAGCGGTCAGCGCGCAGCGCGCGGCCGCCCCCTCGCTCGACCACGACAACCCGCTGGCGGAGGTCTTCGAGGACCAGCTTGCCGCCGCGGACCTGGTGATCCTGAACAAGATGGATCTGCTCGATCCTGCCGCACTCGGCCGCCTGGAAGCAGCCCTCGCCGAGCGCGCGCCACG
>DATEDK010000351.1:0-3025 GCA_035281685.1 Kiloniellales bacterium
TGCTGTCCATCTTGGGTCCTTTCGAGGCGCAGTGTGGCGCCGGCGCTGCTTCGGCACTAGCCCAGAATCCGCACGCCAGCGTCTCTTTTGGACATGATGCAGAGGCGGTGAAGTCCTCCCTCTCCCCTTGCGGGAGAGGGCCGGGGTGAGGGGGGTAGGTCGGTGCGGCTATGAACACCGCTACCAACCAACCCCCCTCACCCTGTCCCTCTCCCGCAAGGGGAGAGGGGACGCATGGCCTGCCAGCCTCCGCTATGCGCTACCGTCCCCGCGCTGCTCTTGGCGTCCGGTGGAACAGGCGCTGGTAGCGCCGGGCGAAGTGCGAGGCGGAGACGAAGCCGCAGGCGAGCCCGATCTCCTTGATCGAGAGTGAGCTGGAGGCGAGCAGCGACTGCGCCCGCTGCAGCCGGACCAGCATGTAGTACTCCTGCGGCCTCAGGCCGGTGTGCTGGCGGAAGCGGCGCTCCAGCCGGTCCTGCGAGAGCGCGTTGAGTGCCGCCAGCTGCGGGATCCGGAGCGGCTCCTCGATGTTCTCCTCCATCAGCGAGATGGCGCGCAGGACCACCGGGTCGGTCACGCCGGTGCGCACCCTGAGCGCCAGGCGCTGGCGATCGGCGTCGGCGCGCACGGGATCGTGCACGAACCACTCCGCCACCTGCATGGAGAGCGCCGCGCCGTGGTCGCGCGCGATCACCTCCAGCATCATGTCGAAGGCGGCGGTGCCGCCGGCCGAGGTGAAGCGCTCGCGGTCGATGACGTAGAGGCTGCTGCTGAGCTCGATCTGCGGGAAGCTCTCGCGGAACGAGGGATGGCTCAGCCAGTGGATGGCGCAGTGGTAGCTGTCGAGCAGGCCGGCGCGGGCCAAGAGGAAGGAGCCGTCGGCGACCGCGCCCAACGCTACGCCGCTGCGCGCCAGGCGCCGCAGCCAGGCGAAGGCGGCGGCCTCGTCGAAGAGGTGCGCCGCGCCCCCGGTGCAGACGACGACACGGTCGAACGTCCGCTTCTGCGCGATCGAGCCATCGGCCTCGATCTTGAGGCCGGTCGAGGGCGTTGCCGACGTGCCGTCCTGCGTCAGCATCAGCCAGCGGTAAAGCGGCTTGCCGCTCAACTGATTGGCGGCGCGCAGCGGCTCCAGCACCGAGGTGAAGGCCATCAGCGCGAAGCCCGGCACGAGATAGAAGCCGTAGACGATCGGTCGGGATCTCTGGTCCGCTGGCATGGGAGAGGGAGCCTAGCGTCCCTTCAACCCGCCGACGATTGCCCAAGCTGAACGCGCCGATCTCTCCTGGAGAAAGGCTAGTCCCAGTCGTCGGCGTCGTTGCTGCGGGCGAAGATCTGCTTGGCGACGGAAAGCGCGTTCAGCGCCGCGGTGATGCCGGCGTAGTCCGCCATCTGGGTGATCGTCTCCACGATCTCCTCCGGGCTGCAGCCGAGCTCCAGCGCGGCGGCGATCTGGACGCGCAGCTGCCGGTCGTTGCCCAGTACGGTCAGCCCGGCCACGCTCGCCAGCCCGCGCGTCTTGCGGTCCAGACCGGCTTCCGTCCCGCCGTCGCCGAAGGGGTAGGCCAGGAGATAGCGCGCGAAGCCGGGAGCGATGTCGGAGACGCTGTCGACGCGCCTGGCGATGTCCGCGCTCGTGGCGCCGGCGAAAATGCGTTCCTGCAGCATGTGTCTTGCTCCTTCAGGCTGGCAGGATCGACTGTCGCAGTGGCGGGCCGGCGGCGGAAATGCGGCTTCGGCTCGGTTTCCATAGGGTGCGGCTATGGCTAGGCTCGGCCCTGAGGAAGGGGAGGGTGCACCCATGATCCGCAGCCAGGAGACCCTGGACCAGCTCCTTGCCACGGTCTCGCGCTTCGTCGCCGAGCGGCTGATCCCGAACGAGGCGCGCCTTGCCGCCGAGGACGCCGTTCCGCCGGAGATCGTGGCGGAGATGAAGGCGCTCGGCTTCTTCGGCCTCTCGATCCCCGAGGAGTACGGCGGGCTCGGGCTCACCATGGAGGAGGAGGTGCTGGTCGGTTTCGCGCTCGGTCGCGCCGCGCCGGCCTTCCGCTCGATCTTCGGCACCAACAACGGCATCGGCAGCCAGGGCATCCTGATCGACGGCACCGAAGAGCAGAAGCGCAAGTACGTGCCGAAGCTCGCCAGCGGCGAGATCATCGCCTCCTTCTGCCTGACCGAACCCGACGTCGGATCGGACGCGGGCTCGCTCAAGACCTCGGCCCGGCTCGAGGGCAACCAGTACGTCCTGAACGGCACCAAGCGCTTCATCACCAACGGGCCGGAGGCTAACCTCTACACCGTGATGGCGCGCACCGACCCCGCCAGCAAGGGGCCGGAGGGCATCAGCGCCTTCATCGTCGAGGGCGACAGCGAGGGCCTGTCGCGCGGCAAGCCGAACAAGAAGATGGGGCAGCAGGGCGCGCACGTCTGCGACATCGTCTTCGACAACGTGAAGGTGCCGGCCGACAACATCATCGGCCTGAAGGAAGGCCAGGGTTTCAAGACGGCGATGAAGGTGCTGGACCGCGGCCGCCTGCACATCGGCGCGGTCTGCGTGGCCTTGGCCGAGCGGCTGACCGACGACGCGCTGCGCTACGCCATGGAGCGCCAGCAGTTCGGCAAGGCCATCGCCGAGCACCAGCTGGTGCAGGCCATGCTGGCCGACAGCAGGACCGAGAGTTATGCCGGCCGCGCCATGGTGCTGGACGCCGCGCGGCGGCGCGACGCCGGCGAGGTCATCACCACCGAGGCCGCCTGCGTGAAGCTCTTCTGCTCGGAGATGGTTGGCCGCGTCGCCGACCGCGCGGTGCAGATCCACGGCGGCTCGGGCTACATCGCCGACTTCGCTGTGGAGCGGCTCTACCGCGACGTGCGCCTCTTCCGGCTCTACGAGGGCACCAGCCAGATCCAGCAGCTGGTCATCGCCAGGAACATGATCAAGGCCGCGCGTTAACGACATTCCCTCCACCATGCGCAGCATGGGGGAGGGTTAGGGAGGGGGTGTCGACGGTCGAGCTGCTTCGTC
>DATEDK010000352.1:0-2426 GCA_035281685.1 Kiloniellales bacterium
CGCACCTTCGGGCGATAGTGCGCCAGGACCTTGCGTGCGGTGGCCGGCGCGGTGAAGCCGAGCGCGCCTCTCAGGGCCAGCATCTGCAGCTCCACCGCGGCCAAGGCCTTCTCGCTGACCATGCGCCCTGCCTCGCGCTGCGCCCGTGCGTCGCCGGCCGCCAGCGCCAGCGTGCGAAGAGCCATCACGCCGGTGGCCTCCATGCCGAGCCACCAGGCGTCGAGCATCACGCGCGGCCAAGCGGCCGCCATCAGACGGCGAGCCGCGTCCCGCCGAGGCTCGGCGCTTTCGGCCGCGGCAGATCGCCGTTCTTGAATTCGGCCAGCAGGCGCTCCTTCTCCGCACCCATCTCCTCGGCCAAGCGATCCATGTCGAGGCCGGCCCTGCGCGCCTGGCTGAACAGGCCCTGGACGCGCTTCTCCTCTTCCTCGACGTGGTGCTCGATCATCTCCGACAACACCTTCACCTTCGCCTCGTAGAAGTCGTCCTCCGGGCCGCCGGCCTCGATCTCGGCAATCAGCACCTTCGCCCCGTCGTGCTCGACGTAGGTTTCCTTCAGGAGATCGTCGTCCACCTTGCCGTCACAGGCCGGATAGAAGATGTCCTCTTCGATCCGCATGTGGACGGTCAGCTCCTTGCAGATGTCGGCGGCAAGACCCTGCTTCGTCCGCGTGTCCTTCGCCGCTTCGAACTTCTTGAAGAGCTTCTCCACCTTGCGGTGGTCGGCCTTGAGCATCGCGATCGCGTCCATTGCCGCCTTCGCCATGGTCCCTCTCCAGCTCTTTCGGTGTTTCGTAACCACCTCAATGCTTTGAGGATTGGCGAGGTTCCTTTGAACCTTGCCGCGCCCCGCATCGCCACCGCGGGCCCCGCGATGGCGCGGCAGGCCGTCGGCAAACTTCCCGAAGGGCAGCTGGCTCATCGTCCAGCCGCGGTCCTGCGGCGCGACCGCCGCGGGATCAACCGCTATCGTTTGCCTGCGCAACGGCATTGTCCTAGCCTCTCGCGCGATGCAAGGCACCGAGAACCCGTCGCGCGCCGAGGCGCCGCAGCCTGCCGCCGGCGACGTGCAGCAGATCACCAAGGCGATGACGCCCGGCATGCAGGAGGCACGGCGGCAGCAGCTCATCGCGGCGACTGTGCGCATCATTGCGCGGCACGGCTTCTCCAACACGACGCTGGCAAAGGTGGCGCAGGAGGCGGGGCTCTCGCCCGGCATCGTGAACTTCTACTTCACCTCGAAGGACCAGCTGCTGATCGCGGTGCTGAGGAGCCTGTCGGACGAGTTCATGGGCCGGCTGGAGCAGGCGCTGGCGGAATCGGGCGTCGACCCGGCGGAGAACCTGCGGGCGCTGATCGATGCGGTGCTCGATCCCACGCTCTCGCAGGCGGACAAGTGCGCCGTCTGGTACGCCTTCTGGGGCGAGGCCGGCGCGCGCGGCGAATACATGCGCCTTTGCGGCGAGCGCGACGAGGCCTATCACCGCGCGCTGCTCGCGCTTTGCCGCCAGCTCGCCGAGAGCGCCCCGGCGGGCCACGAACCGGACGCCGAGGCGGTGACGCTGGCCCTGCTCGGGCTGCTCGACCAGCTCTGGCAGGACATCATGGCACGGCCGGACTTCGATCGCGCCGAGGGCCGCCGCCTGGCCGAGGGCTTCCTCGCCAGCGTCTTCCCCTGGCGCTTCCCGCGTCCGGAGGCAAGGCGCGGATAGAGCCAAGGGCTCCCCGGCGCCACCTTGAGCGCAGCCTCGAGGAGGAGCCGAGATCATGAGCTATCGCATCAGCGGCCTGTCGCCCGCACCCTTCCGCCACCTCTTCGGCCTGGACGACGCGGTCCTGGCCGAGCAGAGCATCCGCCGCTACAGGGTCGACGCCATGCCGGGCTTTCCCTGCCGCATTGGGCTCGAGGATCTGCCCGTCGGCGCCTCGGCCTTGCTGCTGAACTACGAGCACCAGCCGGCGGAGAGCCCCTACCGTGCGCGCGGGCCCATCTTCGTGCGCGAGGGCGCGGAGGATGTCGCCGTCTTCGCGAACCGCGTGCCGGAGGTGCTCGCTCGCCGCATGCTGTCGGTGCGCGGCTACGATGCGGCCGGCTACATCCAGGCGGCCGAGGTGGTCGACGGGCGCGCGCTGGAGGATGCCATCGCCCGCAGCTTCGCACGCGAGGACGTCGATTACCTGCATGTGCACTACGCCGGCCGCGGCTGCTACGCCGCAAGGGTGGAGCGCGGGTAGTTCGCCGCGCACACAAACAACAGCTGTCTTCCCGGCCGAAGCGAAGCGAAGAGCCGGGATCCATGGCTGGGGAAGCGCGGAATGCGGTGTTCCGCGGTTCCCGTCCCATGGATCCCGGATAAGCGCTGCGCGCTTTCCGGGAAGACATGAATTGATTGAGTAGTTAGCCGCGCACTTGCTTGATGAAGTTG
>DATEDK010000353.1:0-6977 GCA_035281685.1 Kiloniellales bacterium
TCGGCCCGCGCATGACCATCGACAACAAGCAGGGCAAGGTGCACGCCTGCGTCGACTTCGACTCGCTGAAGGAATTCGGCTGCTACCTGGAAGTGCCGTTGGCGTAACCGACCAAGGGCCCCTCACCCTGTCCCTCTCCCCGCTCCGCGGGGAGAGGGGACGGCAGCGCCGCCATCGGGCCAGGGGTCCCCTCGCCCCGCGATAGCGGGGAGAGGGACAGGGTGAGGGGCGTTGGTCAGTCGGTTACGCCGCCTGGTCCTTCGGCGGGAACAGCGGCTTCAGCGGGCCCAATTCCTTCGCTTTGCGAATCGCGCCCAGGAGGTCCTGGTCGATCACGTGCAGCAGCTGCTCGTAGCTGTCGATCACGTAATAGAGCGGCTGCAGGATGTCGATGCGGTAGGGGGTGCGCAGCACCTGCACCAGGTCGAAGGGCTCGCGCTTCACGCTCGGCTCCTCCAGGGCCCAGGGCGTCTCCTTGGCCGAGGAGACGATGCCGGCGCCGTAGATCTTGATGCCGTCGGGCTTGCGGATGAGGCCGAACTCCACGGTGAACCAGAAGAGCCGCTGCAGCCGCCAGAGATGCTTCTCCGGCAGCGACAGCGCGATCTGGCCATAGCGCTGCAGGTAGTCGGCATAGTCGCGGATGGTCAGCAGCGGGCAGTGGCCGAAGAGCTCGTGGAAGACGTCGGGCTCCTCGATGTAGTCGAAGTCCTCGCGCCGGCGGATGAAGGTGGCAGCCGGAAACCTGCGCTGCGAGAGCAGGGTGAAGAAGCGCTTCGGACTGATCAGCGCCGGCACGGACGCGACCCCGAAATCGCTGCAGCGGCGCAGGCCTTCGTCGACATCGCGGAGCTGCGGCACGCGGTCGGGCCTGAGGCCGAGCTGTTCCACGCCCTCGAAGAAAGCCGGGACGACACGGCCCTGGAGCAGGCCCATCTGACGGGCGAAGAGGTCGCGCCAGACGCCGTTCTCCTCGTCGGTGTAGTCGATCAGCCCGTCCGGCCCCGGCGTCTTGGAGACATAGGTCGAGTTCGGCTCGTCGTCGCTCATCCTGGCCATGGCGGCCTCCCGCGCTGACCCCAGTTCCCTTCCCAGAATATAGGGCGGCGCGGGACGCGCGTCAGGCGGGCCGAGGCACCGTGAGAGGCCTCGGAGCCGTCGCGGCGCGCGGGAGCGACCACGCGACGAGGGCGTCCAGTGCGGCCGCGCCGACCAGAAGCCAGAGCAGCGGTTCGAGCCCGCCTTCCGCCTCATAGATCCAAGAGATCAGCGGCACGGTGGCCGCCGCCGTCGCGAAGGTGACGAGATACGACAGGCCGTAGGCGCGGGTGCGCACACGCGCGGGCGTCAGCCGCCGGATCAGCGTGTCGCCGACGGGGATCCCGGCGAACAGCATGACAACGGCGAAGAGCGCGGCCACCAGGGCGGTCCAGCCGTCGAGCAGTGCCAGCGCCGCCAGCGCCAAGGCCATGGCGGTGGCGATGATTCCCGCCAGGTCCCGTGCCGGAATACGGTCCAACAGGTGGCCGCTGACGATCTGGCTGAAGGCTGCGAGCGTGAAGATAAGCGTGGCCCAGGCGCCCGCACCTAGGGCACCCAAGTCCGGCAGCGTCTCTTCGACGATCTTCGGCAAGGCGATGGTGATGGCGTTGAACAGCACGCCGCCGAAGAGCCCGCCGCCCAGGATGTAGATGACGACTCGGATCAGCACGGAGCGCTCCGGCATCGGCGGATCGTCGGTCACGCCGCTGTGGGCCTGCGCCTTGGAGCGCCGCATCGCCAGCTGCGCCAGGCCGCAGGCGAGGGCGATGGCGGCGGCGATCAGGAAGACCCAGCGCCAGCCGAGCCAGGCGGCGATGCCGGCGGCGAAGAGCGGCGCCGCGGCCACGCCCATGTTGCCCCAGACGCCGTTGATGCCGATGGTCCTGCCGGTCTTCGCGACGCTCTCGACCAGGAGCGAGAGGCCGACGGGATGGTAGATGGCGGCGGCCGCGCCGATCAGCGCGAGCCCGCAGGTGAGCAGCAGCGTGCCTTCGGCCAACCCCGCGACCACGCCGCCGGCGGCCAGCCCGAAGAAGAACAGCGCGATCAGCGACGGCTTCGAGCCGCGATCGCCCGCCCAGGCGGCCGGCAGGGTGAAGAGCGCGAAGGCGACCCAGGCGGCCGTCGCCGGCAGCAGCAGGTCACCATAGCTCGCCGCCTCGCTCTCCAGCGTCAGCACGACGGTCGGATAGAGCAGCAGGAAGAAGTGCGTCAGGAAGTGTCCGACGTTCAGCAGGAGCATGCGCATGGTTGAGGGATAGCGCTGCCCGCTCTGGCCGTCTTGCGATAGACTGCCAAGCGATGTTCCGTCCCGGCCAAAGCGCCGGCGCGCCGGTCAAGGCCTTCGCCAGGCACTTGGCGCCCGGCCACGATACCGGATGGCACCGCCACCAGCGCGCGCAGCTGGTGATGAGTGCCGCCGGCACGCTCACCTGCGGGACGCGCGACGGCACCTGGGTGGTGCCGCCCGATCGCGCGGTCTGGATCCCGCCGGAACGCGAACATCGCCTGACCTGCGCCGGTCCGGTCGCAGTGCGTGCGCTCTACTTCAAGCCGGATTTCTGGGACGGCGGCGAGCGCTGCCGCGTGCTGCGCCTCGAGCCGCTGTTGCGCGCGTTGATCCTGCGCGCGGCCGAGCCGCACCGCGGTCGCCGCACCGCGGCGGCACGGCGGCTCGCCGTGCTGCACGACGAGCTGGCGGCTGCGGTAGAAGCGCCGCTCGGCCTGACCCTGGGCACGGACCCGCGGCTGCGTCGGGTGACGCAGGCGCTGGCCGAGGATCCCGCCGACAGCCGCAGCCTCGCGCTCTGGGCCCGCGCGGCGGCCGCCAGCGAGCGCACGCTGGCGCGCCTGTTCTTGGCCGAGACCGGGCTCTCCTTCGGCGACTGGCGCCGCCAGGCGCGGCTGCTGAGGTCACTCTCGTTGCTGGCTGCAGGCGCGCCGGTGACCGCGGTGGCACTCGATCTCGGCTATGCAGGGCCGAGCGCGTTCATCCAGGCCTTCCGCCGCCAGTTCGGGACGACGCCGGGGAGGTACTTGAAGAGAACCTGAGCCCCTCACCCTGTCCCTCTCCCCCTTCGGGGGCGAGGGGACCCCTGGCCTGCTCTCAACGCTGCCGTCCCCTCGCCCCGCGGAGCGGGGAGAGGGACAGGGTGAGGGGAGCTCGGTTGCGCACCGCGTGCGCCGGCCTCCTGCAGCACGAAGTCGCGGAAGGCTTTCAGCTTGGGGCGCTTGATCGCTTCGGGCAGGTAGCAGAGGTAGTAGCCGTAGTCGGCCGATAGCGTCAGCGCGAAAGGCGCAACCAGACGGCCGTCGGCCAGCTCGCGCTCCACCGTCTGGCGCGTCAAGAGCGCGATACCCTGACCGGTGAGCGTCGCCTGGATCATCGCGTTGGCATCGTCGAAGATGAGGCCGCGGCGGCCCAGCGCCGGATCGAGGCCGGCGGCCTGCAGCCACTGCGTCCACTCGGCATAGGCCTCGTCGTGCAGGAGGCGCGCGCGAGCGATGTCGGCGGGCTCCTTGAGGCCGATGCGCTCGGCGTAGGCCGGCGTGCAGCAGGGCAGGATCGGCGCCGGACCCAGGAACTCCGCGACCAGGCCCGGCCACTGTCCCCTGCCCCAGCGCAGCGCAGCGTCGACGCCCTCGCGCGCGAGGTCGAGCACCGTCGCCGTGTGGCGGATGGTGAGCTCGATCTCCGGATGGAGGTCGGCGAAGCGGCCAAGGCGCGGCGCCAGCCAGCGCGAACCGAAGGACGAGTTGGTCGTGATGGTCAGCAGAGTCTCGCCGCGGCCGATGTCGGCCACCGCCTGGCTCAGCGCCTCGAAGGCGGCGGTCGCCACCGGCGCCAGGCGCTGGCCCGCAGCGGTCAAGGAGAGCTTCCGCGTCGAGCGCTGGAAGAGTGCGACGCCGAGTTGGTCCTCGAGCGCGCGCACCTGATGGCTGACCGCGGCCTGGGTGACGTTCAGCTCAGCCGCGGCCTTGGTGAAGGAGAGGTGCCGGGCCGCCGCCTCGAACAGGCGCAGCGCCGGCAGGGAGGGTAGTCGGGTCGCCATCATTCATAAATAGCACTCATGAATGCAGCGAGAAAGTCTCGTTTGTGAGAGACGCGCCGGATAGCGATCTTCATGGGCAGAGAGACCGCCGGACCCGGCGATCGCAGCGAAGCCCAGGAGATGAGCCATGTTTGAAGATCTGTTGCTTGCCCGCGGCACCGCGCAGTACTACGCCCTGGAGCAGCTCTTCCGCTATGCGCCGGCGCACCAGAGCTACTGGCGCCAGCGCCCCTACCGCGAGCCGAAGCACCGGGTGCGCAAGGCGCTGGCTCGCCTGTCGGCCAGCTTCACCGGCCTCTTCGGCCAGCACCGCAAGCCCGAGGTCCAGGGCTGTGGCTAGGCCGCGATCCAGCGGTCGAGGAAGCCCTTGAACCAGTCGTGCATCGGACGATCGAAGCGTTCGGCGTCGGCCACCTGCTTCTCGCGGGGGTCGGCGCCGAGCCGCGTGTGCCAGTCCGGTACCTCGTCGAGCCAGCGCTGGAAGGTCAGCGGCGCCACTTCCGGGTGGAACTGGATGCCGTAGGCCGCCTTGCCGTAACTGATCGCCTGCTGCGGAAAATCCGGACCGGTCGCGAGGTGGACCGCGCCCCTCGGCAGGTCGAAGCCTTCCTGATGCCAGTGGTAGACGCCGAGCTTGCCGGGCAGGAAGCCGTTCGCCTGCGCGGTCGGCTCGATCTCGACGAAGCCCAGCTGGTAGCGGCCGTCTTCGCGCGGCCCGACCTTGGTGCCGAGCGCGGTTGCCATCAGCTGCGCGCCGAGGCAGATGCCGAGGAAAGGTTTGTCCGCGCCAAGCCAGCGCTCGATGTAGTCGACCTCGCGGCGCAGGTAGGCCGTCTCGCTCTGGTCGAGGTCGGTGGAGAGCATCTCCGGACCGCCGTAGACGATGAGCGCGTCGTGCTCGCTCGCGGCCGGCAGCGCGTCGTCGCGGCCGGGGCAGCACCAGGTGAGCCTGTGCCCGCGCTCGGCCAGGTGGGCCTGCGCGCGATCGTCGCGCTTGCCGTAGGGGTGATCGATCAGGAGAAGTCGTCGCTTCATTCCGCTGCGCCCCGCCGCGCGTCGAGGAAGGCCCGCATGTGGAAGTCGGCCTGCGCCGCTTCATAGGCCAGATCCGGCGCCACCGGACAGGCCCGGCGTGCCAGGCAAGCAGAGAGCATACAGGCCCGGCCGGCCGCCAACTCTAGATGTGCAACGCAGCTTTGCACGGCGTAGCCCGAACCGGTGAAAGCGCCCACCGGACAGGTCGAGAGGCAGGGCTTGGCGGTACAGGTCTCGCAGGGGCTCGGCGCCGCCTCGCGCGGCGGCAGGTCGAGCGCCTCGGCGAAGGCGAGCGCGCCGCGGTAGCTGTGCCAGAGCCCGTAGCGCGGATGGATGAAGAGGCCGAGCGGCGAGGGCGCCACCGGCTCGGCCCGCGCTGCCCAGCGCTGGAACGGCAGGTAGGGCGGCCCGCCGAAGGGGAAGAGCACCGCTGCGCCGAAGCGCTCGGCCAGAGCTTCGAGCACGCGCCGCGACCAGCGGTCCAGTGGATCGGCGGCACCGTCCGCCAGCTCCGGCGAGCGCGAAAATGCCGGCCAGAGCGAACCGCCGATGGCACCCAGCAGCACCAACGTCGCCGCCGCTCGGCCGGCCGGCAAGGCGGGCACGCCGTCCTCGGGGCGCACGGCAAAGCCGCCGCGCAGGCGCAAACCCTGCGCTTCGGCCTCCCCCTCCAGCTCGCTCCAAACCGACTTCACCGGATCATCCTAGCCATTGGGTCCCTGCCCTTGCTTCTGCGGCCATGCAGCCGTTACTGTCCCTTTAGCGACATTCGCTAGCGTTTTCGACACTGGTCTAGACCACCTCCCCATGGCCGCCGTCGTCCCTGGCCGCTCGCCCGAGCGGTTCGGCTTTCTCCTGCTGCCGCGATTCTCGGCGCTGCCCTTCACCTCGGCGATGGAGCCGATGCGCTCGGCCAACCGGCTGACCGGCAAGCAGCTCTACGAGTGGGTGACGATCGGCGTCGACGCCAATCCCTGCGTCGCCTCCTCCGGCCTGCGCGTGCTGCCGGACAAAACGATCGACGAGATCGACCGGATCGAGAACCTGATCGTGGTCACCGGCATCGACGTCGAGCGCATAGAGGACCGCAAGGTCTTCAACTTCCTGCGCCGCATCGCCCGGCAAGGCAGCCGCATCGGCGCCGTCTCCACCGCGAGCTACATCCTGGCGCGCTGCGGCCTGCTCGACGGCTACCGCTGCACGATCCACTGGGAGAACATCGCCGGATTCAAGGAAGCCTTCCCGCGGCTCGAGGTGACCGACGAGCTCTACGAGATCGACCGCAACCGCTTCACCTGCTCCGGCGGCACCGCGGCGCTCGATCTCATGCTGTCGATCATCGCGCTCGATCACGGCCGCGACCTCGCCACGGCCTGCGCCGAGGCCTTCATCCACGAGCGCATCCGCGACCGTCACGATCCGCAGCGCATGGCGCTGCGTGCCAGGCTCGGCGTCTCGCATCCGAAGCTGATCAAGGTGATCGAGCTGATGGAGGGCTCGCTGGAGGAACCGCTGGCGCGCAGCCTGCTGGCGCGCAAGACCGGGCTCTCGACGCGTCAGCTCGAGCGGCTGTTCCGCAAGTACCTCGGCCGCACGCCGACCCGCTACTACCTCGAGCTCCGCCTGCAGCGCGCGCGCACATTGCTGCTGCAAACCTCGCTCTCGGTGCTCGACGTGGCGCTCGCCTGCGGCTTCGTCTCCGCCTCGCACTTCTCCAAGTGCTACCGCGAGTACTACGCCAAGACGCCCCGCCAGGAGCGCCAGGAAGAGCGCTAGGGATCGAAGTCCGCGCCGAGGTAGCCGGCACCCGGAATTGCCAGGTCGAAGAGGCTCCCGTCGGCTGCGTAG
>DATEDK010000354.1:0-10239 GCA_035281685.1 Kiloniellales bacterium
CAGGTCGCCTCGCTCGGCGGCAAGTTCGTCGCCGTCGAGGACGAGGAGTTCAGGCAGGCGGAGACCGCGGCCGGCTACGCCAAGGAGATGAGCAAGGAGTACCAGGCCAAGCAGGCCGCGCTGATCGCCGAGACGATCAAGAAGATGGACGTGGTGATCACCACCGCCGCCATCCCGGGCCGTCCGGCGCCGCGCCTCGTCAGCGATGCCATGCTGGCGACGATGAAGCCCGGCGCAGTCGTCGTCGACCTCGCGGTCGACACCGGCGGCAACGTCGAGGGGATCGTCGCGGGCGAGGTGGTCGAGCGGCACGGCGTGCAGCTCGTCGGCTACCGCAACGTCGCGGCCCGGCTGCCCGCGGTCGCGAGCCAGCTCTACGCGCGCAACCTTTTGACCTTCCTGCAGCTCTCGCTCGACAAGGAGACGAAGAGCCTGAAGATCAACTGGGACGACGAGATCATCAAAGGCACGCTGATCACCAGAACCGGCGCCGTCGTGCATCCCGCGCTGAAGAAGGCCGAACCGGTCCAGCCTGCCGCTGCACAGACCACCGCCACGCCCGAGGGGGGAAGCCGCGCATGAGCCCGCAGGAGTTCCAGGCGGCCGCCCAGGCGCTGGCCGAGAAGGCGCGCGAGCTCGCCGAGGCCGCGCAGAGGCTCGGCGCCGACGCGGTCGCCATCGCGCAGCAGGCAGCCGCTCCCGCGGCCGAGGCCGGCCACGGCGGCGCGGCTCTGGTCATGGGCCTGACCGTGCTCGTGCTGGCGATCTTCGTCGGCTATCACGTGGTCTGGCGCGTGACGCCGGCGCTGCACTCGCCCCTGATGGCGGTCACCAACGCGATCTCCTCGGTCATCATCGTGGGCGCGCTGCTTGCCGCCGGCCCGGCCGCGATGGGCTTCTCCGAGGTGCTGGGGTTCTTCGCGGTGGCGCTGGCGAGCGTCAACATCTTCGGCGGCTTCATCGTCACCCAGCGCATGCTGTCGATGTTCAAGAAGAAGCCGAAAGCGCCGCCGCCGAAGGTGGAACCAGCGAAGCCGGCGCTGACCAAGACCGAGCCGACGCTGGTGACCCCGGGGCTCGCGCCGGCGCCCGCGGCCGAGCCCGCGGTCCCACCTGCAGCCAGGGCCTGAGGGGGCGGGCATGTCCTACGATCTCGCCGCCCTCCTCTATCTGGTCGCCGCCGTCCTCTTCATCCTGGCGCTGCGTGGCCTGTCGCATCCGGAGACCAGCCGGCGCGGCAACCTCTACGGCATGGTCGGCATGGCGCTGGCGATCGGCACGACGCTGGCGCTGCCGAACGTCGCCAACTACTGGGTGATCGCGGGCGCGATCGCCGTGGGCGCCGTCGCCGGGACGATCATCGCGCTGCGCATCCAGATGACGGCGCTGCCGCAGCTGGTGGCGGCCTTCCACTCGCTGGTCGGCCTCGCCGCCTGCTTCGTCGCCGTCGCCGCCTTCTACAATCCCGTCGTCTACGGCATCGGCGTACCCGGCGCGATCGCCCAGTCGAGCCTGGTGGAGATGGGCCTTGGGCTTGCCATCGGCGCCATCACCTTCACCGGCTCGATCGTCGCCTTCGCCAAGCTGCAGGGCCTGGTCTCCGGCAAGCCGGTCACCTTCCCGCTGCAGCACTGGCTGAACCTCCTGCTGGGGCTGGCCGCCATCGGCCTCATCGTCTGGATGGTGATGGACAACAGCGCGGTCGCGATCTGGCTCTTGCTGCTGCTGTCGCTGGCGCTGGGCTTCCTCATCATCATCCCGATCGGCGGCGCCGACATGCCGGTCGTGATCTCCATGCTGAACAGCTACTCCGGCTGGGCGGCCTGCGGCATCGGCTTCACGCTCTCGAACACGCTGCTGATCGTCACCGGTGCCTTGGTCGGCTCCTCGGGCGCGATCCTCAGCTACATCATGTGCAAGGGGATGAACCGCTCGTTCTTCTCGGTCATCCTCGGCGGCTTCGGCGGCGAGGGCGGGGCCGCGGCCGGCGCCGCGGACTCAGGCCCGAAGAGCTACAAGCAGGGGGCCGCGGCCGACGCCGCCTTCCTGATGAGCAATTCCGAGAAGGTCATCATCGTGCCCGGCTACGGCATGGCGGTGGCGCAGGCGCAGCATGCGCTGCGCGAGATGGCCGACCTCCTGAAGAAGAAGGGCGTGGACGTGAAGTACGCCATCCATCCCGTCGCCGGCCGCATGCCGGGCCACATGAACGTGCTGCTGGCCGAGGCGAACGTGCCCTACGACGAGGTCTTCGAGATGGAGGAGATCAACCGCGACTTCGCCGGCACCGACGTCGCCTTCATCATCGGCGCCAACGACGTGACCAACCCGGCCGCCAAGACCGATCCGACGAGCCCGATCTACGGCATGCCGGTGCTGGACGCCGAGAAGGCGCAGAACGTGTTCGTGGTGAAGCGCTCCATGGCGACGGGCTACGCCGGCGTCGACAACCCGCTCTTCTACATGGACAAGACCATGATGCTCCTCGCCGACGCGAAGAAGATGTGCGAGGACATCGTGAAAGCGCTGGAGCACGGCTAGGTACTCCCTCTCCCGCGCGCAGCGCGGGGGAGGGTTGGGGAGGGGGTGTCGACGATCGAGCTGCTTCGTCGAAACCCCCTCCCCAGCCCTCCCCCAGCTTCGCTGGTGGAGGGAATCAGTCCAGCGTCTGCCGGAATCGCGTCACCGCGATCACCGTCACCACCACCATCGCGGCGGCGAGCGCCAGCACGTCGGTCTCGAGCAGCGCGAGGTCGCTGCCCTTCAGCATGATGCCGCGCACGATGCGGATGTAGTGGGTGAGCGGCAGGGCCTCGCCGATCCACTGCGCCCAGCCGGGCATGCCGGCGAAGGGGAACATGAAGCCCGACAGCAGGATGTTCGGCAGGAAGAACATGAAGGCCATCTGCACGGCCTGCAGCTGGTTCTTCGCGATCGTCGAGAAGGTGTAGCCGATCGCCAGATTGGTCGCGATGAAGAGCGTCGACAGCAGCGCGAGCAGGCCGAGGCTGCCGGTGACCGGCACGCCGAAGACCAGTGTGCCGGCGGCGATGATGATCGCCGCCTGGATGAAGCCGATCCCGATGTACGGCAGGATCTTGCCGGCCATGATCTCGAGCGGCCGGATCGGCATGGCGAGCAGCGCCTCCATCGTGCCGCGCTCGCGCTCGCGCGTGACCGAGAGCGCGGTGAAGATCAGGAGCGTCATGGTGAGGATCGTACCGAGCAGTCCCGGCACGACGTTGAGCTGCGTGACCGCAGCCGGGTTGTACCGCGCGTGGCTGCGCACCTCGAAGAGCGCGCCCGGACCCGCTTGCGGCAGGCCGCGCAGGTGGCGGAAGGCGGTCTCGCCGGCACCGGCAACGGCGGCGAGCGCGCTGCCGGTCGCCACGGGATCGGTTGCGTCGGCCGCGACCAGGATCGCGGGGCGCTGCCCGCGCCTGAGGTCGCGCTCGAAGTTCTCCGGGATCTCGATGCCGATCAGTGCCTCGCCGCTGGCCAGCGCCGCGTCGAAGGCAGACTCGGTCTCGACCCGCGCGATGAAGTCGAGATAGGCGGTATTGTCGAGCGCGGCCAGGAGCGCGCGGCCGACGTCGCTCTCCTCCTGCAGCAGCACCACGGTCGGCAGGTGGCGCGGATTGGTGTTGATCGCGTAGCCGAAGAGCAGGAGCTGCAAGAGCGGGATCGCAATCATCATCGCGAAGGTGACGCGGTCGCGACGGAGCTGCAGGAACTCCTTCGTCGTCATCGCGCCCGAACGTTTGAGGAAGCCGCTCATGCCGAGCTCCTCGGCGCACCTGGTGCGTCGGCGGCGCGGCCCATCAGGTCGATGAAGACGTCCTCCAACGTCGCCTGGTCCGGCGTCCAGGCAAGCGCGGGGTCGGCGCGGAACGGCCGGATCGCCGCCATCAGCCGGTCGGGATCGCGTCCGGCGACGTGCAGCGAGGCGCCGAAGGGCGCCACCATGTCGATGCCGGGAACGCCGATCAGCCGGCGCGCCAGCGCGCCGATGTCGGGCCCGGTGACCGTCCAGGTCAGCAGGCCCGAGTTGGCCACCACATCCTCGACCGTGCCCTGGGCGAGGAGTCGCCCGTAGGCGATGTAGGCGATGGCGTGGCAGCGCTCGGCCTCGTCCATGTAGTGCGTCGAGACCAGGACGGTCAGGCCGTTCGCGGCCAGCGCATGGATCTCGTTCCAGAAGTCGCGGCGCGCCTTGGGATCGACGCCGGCGGTGGGCTCGTCCAGCAGCAGGAGCTGCGGCTCCGGCAGGATGCAGGCGCCCAGCGCCAGCCGCTGCTTCCAGCCGCCGGACAGCGTGCCGGCGAGCTGCCTGGCCCGGTCCACCAGACCGAGCCGCTCGAGCGCCGCCTGCGCCTTCGCCCTTGGGTCGGGCAGGCGATGCACGCGCGCGACGAACTCCAGGTTCTCGCGCACCGAGAGATCCTCGTAGAGGCTGAAGCGCTGCGTCATGTAGCCGACGTGGCTCTTGATCTGGCGGCTTTGCGTGCGGATGTCGAAGCCGAGGCAGGTGCCCTCGCCCGCGTCCGGCGTCAGAAGCCCGGTCAGCATGCGGATCGTCGTCGTCTTGCCCGAGCCGTTCGGCCCGAGGAAGCCGAAGATCTGCCCGCGACGGACGGTCAGCGAGAGGTCCTCGACCACCGTGCGCTCGCCGAAGCGCTTGGTGAGGCCGCGCACGTCGATGACGACGTCGCCATTGGCGGCGGGCGTCATGGCAGGCGCACCTCGACCGGCTGGCCGACGCGCAGCCGCGCCGGCTCGTCCGGCTTCGCCTCGACCAGGAAGACCAGCTTCTGCCGCTCCTCCAGCGAGTAGATCACCGGCGGCGTGTACTCGGCCTCGTCCGAGAGGAAGGTCACGGTGGCCGCGAGCGGCGTGCCGCAGCCGTCGCAGGTGACGCTGACCGTCGCACCCGGCGCCAGCGCCGGCAGCAACGCCTGCGGCACGAAGAAGCGCAGCTTCAGGTTCTCCGGCGGCAGGATCGCCACCACCGGCTGGCCGGCGTCGGCGACTTCGCCGGCGCGGAAATAGACCGCCTGCACCAGCCCGGCCGCCGGCGAGGCCACCTGGCGGCGCGCCAGCGTCGCCTCGGCGCTGGCGAGTGCCGCCGCCGCCGCGGCGACACGGCCCTTGGCCGCGTCGATGTCGAACGGATGGGCCGGCAGCTTGGCTACGGTGATCTGCCGGCGGATCTGCTCGAGCCGTGCGCGATCCTGGTCGAATTGCGACTGCGCCTCGTCATAGTCGGCACGGCTGGCGTTGCCGCGCGCCACCAGCGCCTCGATGCGTTCCAGCTCGGCGGTCGAGAGGTCGAGCGCGGCTTCGGCCGCGGCGAGATCGGCTTGCAGAACGGCAATCTCCTCCGGCCGCTCGGTCTCCGCTTCCAGGCGCGCGAGTTCGGCTTCGGCTGCGGCGAGTTCGGCGGCCGCGCGGTTGCGCGCCGCACGCTCCACCTGCTGGTCCAGCGTGAAGAGCGCCTGTCCGGCGGCCACCGCCGCACCCTCCTCGACGGCGAGGCTGGTGAGCCGGCCGCCGTCCTCGGCCCCGACGAAGAGCGTGTCGGCCTCGACATAGCCCTGGAAGTAGTCGGGCGTGCTGTCGTCGCAGGCGGCGAGCGCCAGCAGCACCACCAGGAGATGGCGGGGTTTCATGGTTTGGCCTCCAGGCCGCGCAGCAGCAGATCGACGTAGGTCTCGACGAAGGCCTCGAGGTCGAGCGGCTCGAAACGCTGGAAGAGGGTCGTCCAGAGGAAGCCGATCAGCAGCGGGGCCGGCAGCAGCTGCGGAAAGCGCTCCAGCACGGGACTCGCGAGCTCGCCCCTGGCCACGGCCTGACGCGCGACGGCGCGGATCGTGGCGAGCGCCCGGCTCACCACCTCCTGCCAGTAGATCTCGGCGAGCCAGGGGAAGCGCGGCGCCTCGGTGATCACCAGCTGCAGCAGGCGCTTCCGGTGGGTCTGCAAGACCTGGCGCACCAAGCCCAGCACCAGTTGGCGGGCCAGGACCGGAAAGGGGCCGGTGAAGGCCGGCACCGTGGCTTCGGCCTCGCCGATGACCGGACCGGCGATGTCCTGCACCAGCGCGCGGAACAGGGCCTCCTTGTCGGCGAAGTAGAGGTAGATCGTGCCCTTGGCCACGCCGGCCTGCCGCGCCACCGACTCCAGCGTGGTCGCAGCGAAGCCCTGCGCCAGGAACTGCTCGATCGCGGCCTCCAGGATCGCCTGGCGGCGTGCCGCGGGATTGCCCTTCCGGCCGCGACGCTTTGCGGGGACTTCCGCGCTCATCGCTCTTCCTAATAATGACCGTCTGGTCATTATTTAATGCAAAACTTGGCGACGTGCTCGGCTGAGGTGGAAGGGCAGCCCCGCGCCCGCCGCTTGCCTCGGGCGGGCAGCAGGGCTTAAGCAGCCGCCATGGCACGGCAACCGAAACTGACCCAGCTCGGCCGCAAGGCGGCGATCCCGGAGTCTCCAGAGGCCCATGTGCTGGAGGTCGTGCCGAACGACCACCCCGACGCCACCTATGTCGCGCGCTACACCTGCCCGGAGTTCACCGCGCTCTGCCCGGTGACCGGGCAGCCGGACTTCGCGCATTTCGTCATCGACTACGTGCCGGACCGCTGGCTCGTGGAATCGAAGTCGCTGAAGCTCTACCTGACGTCCTTCCGCAATCACGGTGCCTTCCATGAGGCGACCACGCTCGCCATCGCGAAGAAGCTGATCGCCGCGGCCAGGCCGCGCTGGCTGCGCATCGCAGGCTACTGGTACCCGCGCGGCGGCATCCCGATCGATGTCTTCTGGCAGAGCGGCCTGCCGCCGGAGGGTATCTGGCTGCCCGACCCGGGCGTCGCGCCCTACCGCGGCCGCGGCTGAGGCCGGCGACGCTGCTCAGCGTCCTGATCCTCGGCGGCTACGGCACCTTCGGCGGCCGCCTCGCCCGCCTGCTGGCCGAGGACCCGCGCGTCGCTCTGTTGATCGCCGGGCGCGACGAGAAGCGTGCCGCCGCCTTCTGCCGGGACCTGCCGCGGGCACAGCCCCTGCGCCTCGACCGCGACGGCGACCTCGCCGCCGCGCTGGCGCAGCACCGGCCCGACCTGCTGGTCGACGCCAGCGGTCCCTTCCAGCACTACGGCGCCGAGCCCTACCGGGTGGCCAAGGCCGGCCTGGCACAGGGCATCGACTACCTCGACCTCGCCGACAGCCGCGCCTTCGTCGCCGGCATCGCGAGCCTCGATGCCGAGGCGCGGCAGGCAGGCGTCGCGCTGCTGTCGGGCGTCAGCACGCTGCCGGCGCTGTCCTTCGCCGCCTTGCGCCGCATCGCCCACGACCTCAAGCCCGAGAGCGTGACCATCGGCATCGCACCTTCGCCCTTCGCCGGGATCGGTCTCAACGTGGTCCGCGCGCTGGCCGCCTACGCCGGCAAACCTGTGCCGGTGGGGCCGCAGCGGAGCGCGCCGGCATTGATCGATTCGCGCCGGCTGGTGGTGGCGCCGCCCGGTGCCCTGCCGCTGCACGCGCGGCGCTTCGTGCTTTGCGACGTGCCGGACCTGGCGCTGCTGCCGCAGCGCTGGCCATCGCTCCAGGCCGCCTGGGTCGGGGCGGGAACGTTGCCCGCGGGGCTGCAGCGCTGCGCCAGCTTCGCCGCCTGGCTGGTGCGTCTGCGGCTCCTGCCGTCGCTGGTCCCCTTCGCCCGGCTCTATCACTGGACGACGCGGCATCTCCGTTGGGGGGAGCATCGCGGCGGCATGGTCGTCGCGGTCACCGGCCGCGATGCCCAGGGTCGCTCCGTCCAGCGGAGCTGGCACCTCGTCGCCGAAGCGGACAACGGCCCCTGGATCCCGTCGATGGCCGCGGCCGCGGTCGTGCGGCGCAGGCTCAGCGGCCGACGGCCGGAGGCCGGCGCACGCGCGGCCACCGAAGCACTCGATCTCGACGACTTCGCGCCTTTCTTCGCCGAGCGCGGCATCGTCACCGGCACACGCGAGAGCCGGGACAGGGAACCCCTCTTCCGCCGCGTGCTCGGGCCGGCCTTCGACCTGCTGCCGCAGCCCGTGCAGCGACTGCACAGCCTCAACGGTATCCGTGAGCTCAGTGGCCGGGCCACGGTCGAGCGAGGACGCGCGCTGCTGTCGCGGCTGATCGGACGCCTCATCGACCTGCCGCGCGCCGGCACCGATCTCCCGGCGCGCGTCGTGATCAGCGCGAGCCCGCAGGGCGAGATCTGGGAGCGCAGCATCGGCAGCGGCCGTTTCCGCAGCCATCTCCGCGAGGGTAGCGGGAGCGAGGCGCATCTCCTCGTCGAACGCTTCGGCCTCGCCACCATGACCATGGCGCTGGTGCGCGAGGGCGAGCGGCTCGCCTATGTCGTGCGGGGCTGGCGCTTCCTCGGCCTGCCGATGCCGCGCCGCCTGGCGCCCACCGGCCGCACCTTCGAGCGCGCCGACGGCGACCGGTTCCACTTCGACGTGGAGATCAGGCTGCCGTTCGCCGGCCTCCTGGCGCGCTACCGCGGCTGGCTCGCGTGAGCTTGCTTCGCCGCCTGCGCTTCCCTATCACCTGCCGCGCTATCGCAGGTGCGAAGGAGACGAGATGAGTATCGAGTCCGTTGGAATTCTGGGCGCCGGAACGATGGGATCGGGCATCGCCATCGCCACCGCCCAGGCCGGCATCGCCGTTACCCTGGTCGACAGCGCGGCGCCGCAGGTCGACAAGGCGCTGGCGAGCGCGCGCGGCTTCTACGACCGCGCGGTGGAGAAGAAGCGCCTGAGCGCCGAGGCGGCCGAGCAAGCCCTGGGGCGATTGACCGGCGCCAACGACATCGAGGCCTTCGCCGACTGCGACCTGGTGATCGAGGCGGTCTTCGAGGACTTCGATCTCAAGGCCAAGGTTTTCGATTCGCTTTCCGACGTGGTGAGCGAGGCGGCGATCGTCGCCACCAACACCTCGTGCCTGCGCGTCTCCGACCTGGCGCGGCACATGCGCCGGCCGGAACGCTTCCTCGGCCTGCACTACTTCTCCCCGGCGCAGATCAATCCGCTCGTCGAGGTGGTGAAGGGCGAAGGCACCTCGTCCGCGGTCTTCGCGGACGCCGAGGCCTTCGTGCGCGCCACGGCCAAGCTGCCGCTGGCCTGCCGCGATTCCTGGGGCTTTGCGGTCAACCGTTTCTTCTGCCCGTACACCAACGAGGCTTCGCGCCTGATCGACGAGGGGCTCGCCACCACGGCGCAGGTCGACCGCGTGGCGAAGACCGCGCTCGGCGTCGCTGCCGGCCCCTTCTTCGTGCAGAACATCATCAAGCCGCGCATCAACCTGCACGCCATCCGCAACCTGGCGCCGCTCGGCAGCTTCTACCTGCCCGCCAAGTTCCTGATCGCGCACGGCGAGGCCGACCGGCCCTTCGAGATCGCCGAGGACGCCACCGGCAAGAGCGAGAACGACGGGGTGGTGCAGGATCGCCTGCGCGGCGCCACCTTCCTGCCGATCCTGCAGGAGCTGGACGAGGGTGTCGCCACCACCGCCGACATCGACATGGGGGCCGAGCAGGCCCTGCGCTTCACCCCGCCCTGCAAGCTGATGGACCAGCTCGGCCGCGCCGAGGTCGAGCGCCTGGTGGTGCCACTCTGCTCAGCCCATGGGCTGAAGCTGCCGGCGAACCTTGAGAAAGTGGGAAGTCTTAGGGGCTGAGTCTGCTCCCTCCACCACGCGCGGCGTGGGGGAGGGTTGGGGAGGGGGTGTCGACGAAGCAGCTCTGATTCGCCACCCCCTCCCTAGCCCTCCCCCATCCTTTGGATGGTGGAGGGGAGCCGAACGCCAAAAGGCCGCCGGCCCTCGCGGGCCGCGGCCTTTCACGTTCAGCCGTCGGACTGACTGAGGAGAGGGCTTAGAAGCCCTCGCGCTCCAGGCGCTTGCGCAGCAGCTTGCGGTGGCGGCGCACCGCCTCGGCGCGCTCGCGCTTGCGCTTCTCGCTGGGCTTCTCGAAGTGACGCCGGAGCTTCATCTCGCGGAAGACGCCCTCGCGCTGCAGCTTCTTCTTCAGCGCACGGAGGGCCTGGTCGACGTTGTTGTCGCGGACGGTAACTTGCACCTTGGCACCGGCTCCTTTCCAGCCGTTGACGAAACAGTCCAACCTGTTCACGAAAAAAACGGCCGCAACCCGAAAGCTGCAGCGACCGGCCTTCTTAACACAGGGTTCCGGCCCTGTGAAGGCCCAACCGGCGGGGTTT
>DATEDK010000355.1:0-8602 GCA_035281685.1 Kiloniellales bacterium
TAAACTCCGCCACCCATGCCGCTCGCCAAGCCCTCGCCCCGCACCGCCGTCGCGTTCCTGCATGACCTGGTCATGGCGGCGCTCGCCTTTGTCGGCGCGCTCTTCCTGCGCCTCGGCGACGAGGCGTGGGAGCGACTGGCCGACGAGCTCTGGCTGCCGGGCCTGATCTTCTGCACGGTCGCCGCGGTGGTCTTCCTCTTCACCGGGCTCTACCGCGGCATCTGGCGCTATGCCTCGCTCTCCGATCTGATCGCCATCGTGAAGGCAGCGACGATCACGCTGCTCATCTTCCTGCCGGTGACCTTCCTCGTCACCCGCCTCGAGGCGGTGCCGCGCTCGGCCTTCATCATCGCCTGGTTCCTCCTGGTCGCCTTCCTCTCCGCCGGCCGCATCGGCTATCGCGTGATGAAGGACCGCGGGCTGCGACACCTGCTGGAGCGGAACTCCGGGCGGCGCGTGCCGGTGGTGCTGATCGGCGCGGGCGACGCCGCCGAGGTCTTCGTGCGCGAAATGGGCCGCGCGCGCGAGGCGCCCTACGAGGTGCTGGCGCTGATCGACGACAAGGGCGGCCGCGTCGGCCGTGCCATCCACAACGTGCCGGTGCTGGGACCGCTCTCCCAGCTGCCGCAGCTGCTCGACCGCGTGGCCCGGCAGGATCGCGCGGCGCACCGACTGATCCTGACCTCGCGCCTGCCGCGCGAGACCGTCGACGGCCTGCTGGCCATCGCCGAGGCACGCGGCATGACGCTGGCCAGCCTGCCGCGTCTCACCGACTTCGCGCCCGGCGATCGCGAGGCGCTGGCGCGGCTGGAGCCGCGGCCGGTCGCGATCGAGGACCTGCTCGGCCGGACGCAGGCGACGCTCGACAGGCCGGCGATGCAGGCACTGGTCGCCGGCCGCCGCGTGCTGGTCACCGGCGCGGGCGGCTCGATCGGCGGCGAGCTCTGCCGCCAGCTCGCCGCTCTGCAGCCGGCGAGCCTCGCCCTCTACGAGGCCTCGGAGTTCAATCTCTACTCCATCGATCAGGAGCTGCAGGCCCTGGCGCCGGCGCTGCCGCGCCAGGCCGAGCTCGGCGACGTGCGCGACCAGGCGCGCCTTGCCGAGGTCTTCCAGACCGTCCGTCCCGAGCTGGTGTTCCACGCCGCCGCGCTGAAGCACGTGCCATTGGTCGAGGAGAATCCGCTCGAAGGCATCCTCACCAACGTGCTTGGCACGAGGCGCGTGGCCGAGGCCTGCCGCCAGGCCGGCTGTCGCGCCATGGTGCTGATCTCGACCGACAAGGCCGTCAACCCGCGCTCGGTCATGGGCGCCACCAAGCGCCTGGCGGAAGCCTGGTGCCAGGCACTCGACCTGGCCGGACGCAGGCGTGCCGGGGAGGCGACGCGCTTCGTCACCGTGCGCTTCGGCAATGTCCTGGGCTCCACCGGCTCGGTCGTGCCGCTGTTCCAAAGGCAGATCGCCGCCGGCGGGCCGCTGACCGTCACCGACGCGAAGATGACGCGCTACTTCATGACCATCCGCGAGGCGGTCGAGCTGGTGCTGCAGGCCTCCGCGCTTGGGCTCGCGGAAGCGAGCGAGGCGGGCCGCATCTACGTGCTCGACATGGGCAAGCCGGTCGCCATCGTCGAGCTGGCGCGGCAGATGATCCGCCTCGCCGGCTTCGTGCCGGAGAAGGACATCGAGATCGTCTTCACCGGCCTCCGGCCGGGCGAGAAGCTGGAGGAGGAGCTGTTCCACGACCTGGAGGCGCTGGCGCCGACGGCGCATCCGGCGCTACGGCTGGCCGCACCGCGCGTGGCCGATCTCGAGTTGCTGGGCCGCGGTCTCGACGAGCTCGCCGCCGCCGCCGAGGCGCGGCATGGCGACGAGGCGCTGCGCCTGCTGGCTGGCCTGGTGCCCGAGTACCGCTATCCGGGCCCGGCGCGCCCGGCCGTCGGTCGGGCCTGAACGATGGGGGCGTGAGTCATGGCGGAACGGCTGCCGATCCGGCGGGCGCTGCTCTCCGTCAGCGACAAGACCGGGCTCGTCGAGCTTGCGCGCGCGCTCGCGGACGGCGGAGCGAAGCTGGTCTCGACCGGCGGTACCGCGCGTGCCTTGGCGGAGGCCGGGCTGACCGTCACCGAGGTCGCGAGCGTCACCGGCTTTCCCGAGATACTCGACGGCCGGGTGAAAACCCTGCATCCGGCGATTCATGCCGGCCTGCTGGCGCGCCGCGATCTCCCGGCGCACGAGGTGGCGCTGGCCGAGCACGATCTCGAGCGCTTCGATCTGCTTGTGGTGAATCTCTATCCTTTCGAGGCGACCCTGGCGGCCGGCGCAGAATTCGCGGCGTGCATCGAAAACATCGACGTCGGCGGCCCGGCCATGCTGCGCGCCGCGGCGAAGAATCACGAGGCGATCGCGGTGGTGACGGATCCCGCCGACTACGCTCCGCTGCTGGCGGAGGTTGAGGCAGGCGGCGTGACGCCGGAGACCCGCCGGCGGCTGGCGGCCAAGGCCTTCGCGCTGACCGCGGGCTACGACGCCGCGATCTCCGGCTGGCTGCAGCGCGAGGCAGGCCTGGAGCCGCCGCCGCGCTTCGCGCTGGCGGGCCGTCTGGCGGCGCCGCTGCGCTATGGCGAGAACCCGCACCAGAAGGCCGCGCTCTATCTGACGGCCGAGCGTCGCTCGGGCGCGGCGAACGCGCGCCAGCTGCAGGGCAAGGAGCTCAGCTACAACAACCTCGCCGACGCCGACGCCGCCTTCGAGTGCGTGGCGGAATTCGAGCGGCCGGCCGTGGTGATCGTCAAGCATGCCAACCCCTGCGGCGTGGCCGAAGGCGTCGAGACCGTTGCCGCCTACAAGGCAGCGCTCGCCTGCGATCCCACCTCGGCCTTCGGCGGCATCGTCGCGCTGAACCGGCCGCTCGATGCACCGACCGCGGCCGAGATCGCGAAGCTCTTCACCGAGGTGATCATCGCGCCCGGCGCCTCGCCCGAGGCCGCGGCGATCATCGCGACGAAGAAGAACCTGCGCCTCCTGGTGACCGACGGCCTGCCCGATCCGGCCGCGCCTGGCAGCACGGTGAAGTGCGTGGCGGGCGGCTTCCTCTTGCAGGACCGCGACACCGGCCGTGTCGATCCGGCGGCGCTGAAGGTGGCGACCAGGCGGGCGCCGACCGCAGCCGAGCTGGCCGACCTGGTTTTCGCCTTCCGCGTCGCCAAGCACGTGCGCTCCAATGCGATCGTCTATGCGCGCGGTCTCGCCACGGTCGGCATCGGTGCGGGGCAGATGAGCCGCGTCGACGCCGCGCGCATCGCCGCCTGGAAGGCGGGCGAGGCCTTTGCCGAGGGCGCCAAGGGCAGCGTGGTCGCCTCCGACGCCTTCTTCCCCTTCGCCGATGGCCTGGAAGCCGCGGTTGGCGCCGGCGCCACCGCGGTGATCCAGCCCGGCGGCAGCCTGCGCGACGCCGAGGTGATCGCGGCTGCCGACAAGGCCGGCCTCGCCATGGTCTTCACCGGCCTGCGCCACTTCCGGCACTAAGCCGGCACTGTCCGCGGCTCGGCCGCATTGCTATATCTATGGTCATGCTGACGATCGAGCATGACCTGCCGCAAATCGAGCTCCAGTTTCGCGAGGCCGTTGCTGCCGCAATCCTCGCGGCCCAGAGGGCAGGTTTATCGCCAATCCAGGTGCGAGATGGCTATCTCGTCGCCTTGCAGCCGGATGGAGAGCTGCGACGGCTCTATAGGGTTCCGAAGGACGCCTGAGATCCATGCCGCGGCTGGTCGTGCTCGCGGGCCCCAATGGCGCCGGGAAGACCACCTTCGCGAAGCAGATGTTCACCGCTGAGATTTCGGCAGGCAGTTACCTCAACGCCGACGAAGAGGCGGCGACGCTCAACCCAGCAAGCGTCGATCAAGTTGCGTTGCAAGCTGCTCGGAATCTGCTCGCGCGGCGCCGAGAGTTCATTGCCGCAGGTCGCGATCTCATCGTTGAAACCACGCTGGCCGGCCGCAGCTTCCTGCGTGAAGTGAATCGGGCACAACGCGTGGGCTATCGCGTCGAGCTACACTACCTCTTTGTTCCGACTGTTGAGCTCTGCATGGAGCGTGTGCTTTTCCGGGTGCAGAGGGGCGGTCACGGCATCCCGAGTGCTGTCATTACTCGACGCTATGCGCGAAGTCTCGCCCTGCTGCCATCCTTTCTTGCCTCAGCGGACAGCTATGCCCTGTGGGACGTCAGTGCCGACCCGAAACTCTTTGCGCGCAAGAGCGGCGACGGCGTCAGCGTTCTCGACGACGTTGTGTGGCTCAGTCTGGCGGCGAAAATGAAGATCCATGCCCAAGCCCTCTAAGCCCACTTTCAGACGCTGGCAAATGACGGTTCTGACGCTCCTGCTGTCCGTCACGCCCGCCGCCGCCAAGGTCGATCCTGCGCGCCTCGGGGCGGCGCATTTCGTCGGGCTGTGGTCGATGGATGGGCCGGAGGGCTGCGGCGACGGCGACACGCTCAGCTTCTACGCCACCGGCATCTGGGCGGTGACCAACGGCGGCGGCAACCCAGTCGAGGCGCTCGGCACCTGGACAATCGGCGAGGGCGTCCTGGTGCTGACGGAAACCTCTGTCGATACGCCGCTTGCCTTCGAGGAGACGCAGGCCACCGTCGACACGATCCAGGACGGCCGCATGGCGATCACCGTCGTCTACAAGGACGGTCGACGCCTTTCCTATCAGCTCGACCGCTGTCCGTAGCGTCCTTCCGCTCCCTTCCTCGTCATGCGCGGGCTTGACCCGCGCATCCAGCCTTCTGTTGCGGATTCGACAAAGTGCTGGATCGCCGGGTCACGCCCGGCGATGACGAGGGAGCAAAGCCTTAGAGAGCGCCTACTGCATCTCCCGCCAGAGCGGGCTGGCCTTGAAGTGCTGCACCAGGTGGTCGACGAAGGCGCGCACCTTGGGTGAGAGGTGGCGGCCGGGCGGATAGACCGCGTAGATCTGCGAATCGGCGGCGGCATAGCCCTTCAGCACCTGCTGCAGGTAACCCTGGCGCAAGCATTGCCCGACCAGCCAGGTCGGCAGGAGCGCGATGCCTTGCCCGGCGCGCACCAGCTCGAGGATCACCTCGGCGTTGTTGGTTTCGACGTCGCCGCGCACCTCGACGCTCTCCGGTCCCTCGGGGCCGTCGAACTGCCAGAGGTTCTTGGTCGAGCGGTAGAGGTAGATGAGGCAGTTGTGCGCCGCGAGGTCGCGTGGCCGCTCCGGCCGTCCGTGCTTCTCCAGGTAGTCCTGCGAGGCCACGACGACGCGCCGGTTGGTGGCCAGTCGCCGCGCGATCAGGCTCGAGTCCTTGAGCTCGCCGATGCGGATGACGAGGTCGAGCCCCTCCTCCAGGAGATCGACGAAGCGGTCGTTCACCGTGAAGTCGATGCGCACTTCGCGGTGCTGTGCCAGGAAGGCCGGGATCAAGGGCGCGATATGCATGCGCCCGAAGACGACCGGCGCGTTCAGCTTCAGCGTGCCGCGCGGCGCGCCATGCAGGCGGGTTACCGCCTGCTCCGCCTCGGAGACGTCCGCCAGGATGCGCTGCGCGCGGTCGAAGAAGGCGGTGCCCTCCTCGGTCAGGCCGAGGCGGCGCGTGGTCCGGTTGATCAGCCGCGCCCCGAGGCGGTCCTCGAGCCGGCTCACCTGCTTGGAGACCGCGGAGGGAGTGAGGCTGAGCGCCCGCGCCGCCTCCGAGAAGCTGCCCGACTGCACCACCCTGACGAAGACCTCCATGGCGTTCAGGGAATCCATGCGAACCCTCCACCTGTGCCCCAGTGGAAAGGAATGTATGAGATTCGGCTCGATTATCAACCCCCGACCTACGACTTAACTTGTAGAAGCGAAACAACAGGGAAAGTGAAGGGCCTCGCCCCAGGAGTCATTCCATGCGCACCACCCCCACTTACAAGACTTTGCAACGTCTGGCGCAAACCGATCTGGCCCTGGCCATCGAGCTTGGTGCCGCTATCGCGCGCCGCGAGCAGGCCGAGGCATTGCGCGAGGCCTTCCGCGATGCCGGGGCGGGGTTGGCGCAGATGTTCGGCCTCGCGCACCGGTCGACGTCTCACGCGCACCGTCACCCGCACCCCAGCCGCAGCTGATCCCCGAAGCTGATCTCGCCCCGCCGGCCGTCCCTCCTCCCGCGGTCGAGCGGCAGCGCCGCGCCTCCCCTCTCCCAGGAGGCGCGGCTGTCCTTTTTGTCGCTGCTGTCCTGCGCCCCTTTCGCCAATCGGCGCTTGCAGCATCGCCCCGTCGCGTGCTGCCTTAGCGCCGAGACTGCTTAGGGATGGGGAGACGGAAGATGAAGCGGCTGGCCCTGTTGATCGACGGTTCGCCGAACGATGCGGCGTCGCTGGAGTGGGCGCTCGATCTCTGCAAGACGCTCGACGGCGAGCTGACCGTCATGCATCCGCACCACCAGGAGGTGATCACCGCCGGCGCCTACGAGATGGCCGCGGTGGCGATCGACAACTCCGCCGAGGTGAAACGCGCCGCCGAGGCCGCGCGCGCTGCCTTCCAGCAGACCACCGCCGGCTATGGCAAGGCTCACCTGGTCGAGGTCGACGTCGGCGCGCCGGAAGCGGTGGAGCGCCTCGCTCTCTACCACGACGTCGTCATGCTGGAGCGACTCTCGCAGAGCGAGGGGCCGGACGTGACGCTGATGAACGCCGCGCTCTGGGGCGCCCGCGTGCCGGTGCTGGCGCTGCCGCCGCGGCACACCGCCGACGTCTTCGGCACGGTCGTTCTGGCCTGGAACGCGACGGCGCAGGCCGGCCGGGCGCTGCGCGCCGCGCTGCCGCTGATCTCGCGGGCCGAGCGCCTCATCGTGCTGACCCGCAACGGCAGCAGCGTCGAGGATGCCGAGCTCGCCCGCTACCTGGCCGCGCACGGGATCCAGAAGGAAATCTGGCAGTCCTACGGCCAGCAGGGCCAGTCGGGGCGCGCCTGGGGCCGCTCCCTGCTGCAGCACGCCAAGGAGCAGAACGCCAGCCTCCTGGTCAGCGGTGCCTTCGGCGGCACGCTCAGCAACTTCCTCGGCTTCGACCGCACTACCGAGAAGATCTGCACCGGCGCCGAGATTCCGGTGTTCCTGCACGCCTAGCCATGGCTTGACCGGCCCTCGCCGGGGCGGCCCGATGTCCGCCTTCGAGGCATTCCGCGCTCGGCTGCGTCACCTCGTCGACAGGCCGATCACGCAGCGAGTCATTACCGCGCTCATCGCGCTGAATGCGGTCACGCTGGGCCTGGAGACCTCCGAGACCGCGATGGTCGAGGCGGGTGATTGGTTGCACCTGATCGACCAGGTCCTGCTCGGCGTCTTCGTTCTCGAGCTTTCGGCCAAGATGCTGGCGAAAGGTGGCGCTTTCTGGCGCGACCCCTGGAACGTCTTCGATACCGTCGTGGTCGGCATCGCGCTGGTCCCGACCAGCGGCCCGCTCTCCGTGCTGCGGGCGCTGCGGGTGCTGCGCGTGCTGCGGTTGATTTCGCTGGTGCCCTCGATGCGCGGCGTGGTCGAGGCGCTGTTGAAGGCGCTGCCCGGCATGGGTTCGATCCTGGCCCTGCTCGGCATCCTCTTCTACGTCGGCGCCGTGATGGCGACGAAGCTCTACGGCGCCGAGTTCCCCGCGCTCTTCGGCACGCTCGGCCGCAGCGCCTTCACGCTCTTCCAGGTGATGACGCTCGAGGGCTGGTCGGCGGAGGTCGTGCGGCCGGTGATGGACCTGCATCCGCAGGCCTGGCTCTTCTTCATCCCCTTCATCCTCACCACCACCTTCGCCGTCCTGAACCTCTTCATCGCGATCATCGTCAACGCCATGCAGGAGCGCTACGACGCGGACCACGCGAAGGAGCTGGCGCAGGCGAACCGGAGACGCCAGGACCTGGCGGAGAACATGGCGGCACTGCGGAGCGAAGTCGCCGAGTTGAAGACGCTGCTCGTGCGAGGATCCGGAACTGGCGGCGACCCTGTGCCGGCGCCGGGCGAGAAGCGCACCTAGGCCGGTGAGTCGCGATCCGCGCCACGACATCCTCTTCGAGCCGCTGCGCCTCGGGCCGGTGACGGCGCCCAACCGCTTCTATCAGGCGCCGCACTGCACCGGCATGGGCTACGAGCAACCGCAGACCCTGATCGCCATGCGCGCGACGAAGGCGGAGGGCGGCTGGGGCGTGGTCAACACCGAGTACTGCTCGGTCGATCCCAGCTCGGACGACCGCCCCTATCCCTACGCCTCGCTGTGGGACGAAGGCGACCAGGCAACGCTGGCGCGCCTGGCCGAGGCCGTGCAGGCGCATGGTGCGCTCGCCGGCATCGAGCTCTGGCACGGCGGGCTGCGCTCGGCCAACCAGCAGACGCGCGCGATCTCTCTGGGACCGGTCAGCCTGCCTGCCAGCCGCGCGCCCTGGCAGGCGCGCGCGATGGACCTGGCCGACATCCGCGCCTACCGCAAAGCGCACCGCGACGCGGCGCTCAGAGCCAGAGCCGCCGGCTTCGGCCTGATCTACGTCTATGCCGCGCACACCTACCTCCTGGACCAGTTCCTGAACGCGCCGACCAACCCGCGGTCCGATGCCTACGGCGG
>DATEDK010000356.1:0-2828 GCA_035281685.1 Kiloniellales bacterium
ATTGCGGGCGTGGGTGACGCTGTCGATCACCGCCTGGTAGACCTCGTCGGGCGGCAGCTGCAGCTTGTACTTCATGTGCAGCGGGCTGGTGGAGATGAAGGTATGGATGCGCGGGCGGGCAGCGTGCTGCAGCGCCTCCCAGGCCCGGTCGATGTCCTTGCGCGTGGCCCGCGCCAGGCCCGCGACCCGCGAGGTCTTCACCAGCTTGGAGACTTCGCGTACGGCCTCGAAGTCGCCGTTCGAGGCGATGGGGAAGCCGGCCTCGATGATGTCGACGCCCATCTCCTCGAGCTGGGCGGCAACCTTCAGCTTCTCTTCCAGGTTCATCGAGCAACCGGGCGACTGCTCGCCGTCGCGCAGCGTGGTGTCGAAGATGACGACGCGGTCTTCCGCTTTGCCCTCGGGCTTGCCACGGGGCGCGGCGGGCTGCTTGTGCTCGGTCATGGCTCTGTCCTCTTTCGCTTGGCGCCCGAAATCCCCTCGGGGAGCGGCGCAGGTTCAGGTTGTTCCTGGTTCACGTCCTCAGCCCCTGCCCGCTTGCCGGCCTTCGCCGGCTGTGGCGTTCAGGGGCAGATAAGGAGGAGGAGGCCGAGCCGCGAGGCAGCCGCACCCACGCATGCGCCCTGGGGCGCAATCTGGGCAGGCGTCGCAGAGGTCGCGTCGAAGCGCATGCTCTCTCGGTCTCGCGGGCAGACCCGGCCGAGGGCCGAGGTCGCCAAGGCCGGCAAGTATGGAGAGCCGCCGCCCCGGGGGCAAGGCCGTATCGGCGGGGCCCTTGCCGCTCGGTGCAGCCTGCGCCAGAGAGGACCCGCCACGCCTGGAGGCGCACATGCGCAAAGCCGATCCGATCGCCGAAACTGCCCAGCAGCACCTGACCCGGGCCGTGCCCGCCTTTGCGCGGGAGACACCCGTGGGACAGGTCCGCCAGACGATGGCGGCGGCGGACTACGACGAATGGGATTGGATCTACGGGATCGATGGCGAGGGCGGCTTGGCGGGCCAGGTGGGGGTCGGGGCGCTGCTGGCCGCCGATCCCGCCCTGCCGCTCGCCGCCCTGTTGCAACCGGCCACGGTCACGGCGCGGCCGGGGGATCATCAGGAGCGGGTGGCGCGCGCCGCGCTCGCCGGCCGGCTCGATGTCATTCCGGTGGTCGGCCAGGATGGCCGCTTCCTCGGCGTCGTGCCGCCACTGGCTTTGATCGACGTGCTGGCGCGCGAGCACGAAGAGGACATGGATCGGCTGGCAGGCATCCGCAGGCGCGTCGCGCCGGTCCTCGCGGCCCTCTCCGAGCCTCCCCTGCACAGCATGGCGCGCCGGCTGCCATGGTTGCTGGTCGGTCTGGCCGGCGCGCTGGGCTCGGCGCTGCTGGTCTCAGGCTTCGAGAGCGTGCTGCGGCAGTCGGTCGCGCTCGCTTTCTTCGTGCCGGCCGTCGTCTACCTGGCCGATGCGGTCGGCACGCAGACGGAGACCCTGATGGTGCGCGGGTTGGCCGTGGCGCAGGCGGCATCGCGCCGGCTGTTCCTCACCGAGCTCGCCACCGGTGCGCTGATCGGTCTCGTGCTGGGTCTCTTCGCCTTTCCGCTGGTGTGGTGGCTCTTCGCCAACACGGCCCTCGCCCTGACCGTGGCCCTGGCAATACTCGTCGCCTGCACCGTTGCCACCAGCATCGGCGCCCTGCTGCCCTGGCTGATCGGCCGGCTGCACTTCGATCCGGCCCTTGGCAGCGGACCCTTGGCCACCGTCATTCAGGACGTCCTGAGCCTGATCATCTACTTCGCCCTCGGAACGCTGCTGCTGTGATAACGGCGTCGTCTCGGCGCGCTCCTGCGCCGTCCCATTCCTGATTCGAGTGAGGGAGATGACTGTGCAAACGATCGCCCTCGACGAAAACGCGGAACTGCAGCGCCAACGCCTCAGCCGCTATCGCTGGCTGGCGACCGGGTTGCTGTTGGCGGCGGCGGCGCTCTACCTGCTGGCCCGGCTGGCGCTGCCGCCGTCGGACTGGACCGAGCTGCTGCGCGCCGGCGCCGAGGCCGCGATGGTCGGCGGGCTGGCCGACTGGTTCGCCGTCACCGCGCTCTTCCGCCGCCCGCTCGGGCTGCCGATCCCGCACACCGCGGTCATCCCGGCGAACAAGGACCGCATCGGCGCGGGCCTCGGCCGCTTCGTCGAACGTCATTTCCTGGAGCCCGAGGTGGTGGGCCGGAAGCTGCGCAGCCTCAACCTCGCCGAGCGCCTCGCCCATGCGCTGGCGGACCCCGCCAAGGCCGCGGCGCTCGCCGGCCGCATTGCCAGCCTCGCACCCTACCTGATGCGCACCGCGGGCGACGCCTCGCTGCGGCGTTTCCTCGGCAACGCCTTGCAGCAGGAGCTCTCGCGCGTCGATCTCCCTGCTCTGCTCGGCCGCACGCTCGACCTGCTCTACCGCAGCGACCGCCACCACCTGCTGCTCGACCGTCTGCTGCTGGCGGCGCGCCGCTGGCTCGAAGGCAACCGCGAGGAGGCGCTGAAGCTCGTCGAGGAGAAGAGCCGCTGGTGGATCCCGCGGCGGATCGACAAGCGCATCGCCGAAGTGCTGGTCAACTCGACCGTCGAGCTCCTGGGCGACCTGCTGGAACGCGACCACAGTCTGCGGCAGCGCTTCGACCAGTCGGTGCGCACGTACATCGAGGAACTGAAGACCGATCCCGCGCGCCGCGCCGGCGTCGAGCGCTTCTTCAAGGAAACCCTGGCACAGCGCCGTACCGCCGCCTACCTCGGCCGGCTCTGGCGCGGCCTGCGCCAGCGCCTGGAGCAGGACCTGGAGCTGCCGGACTCGCTGGTGCGC
>DATEDK010000357.1:0-6547 GCA_035281685.1 Kiloniellales bacterium
GCGTCGGCGCGATCCTGCAGGACCTCGGCTTCTGGATCCTGAACGACGTGGTCTGGCGCAAGTCGAACCCCATGCCGAACTTCCGCGGCCGGCGCTTCACCAATGCGCACGAGACGCTGATCTGGGCGGCCCGCTCGGAGAGCTCGCGCTACACCTTCAACTACCTCTCGATGAAGGCGCTGAACGACGACCTGCAGATGCGCAGCGACTGGTACCTGCCGATCTGCAGCGGGCCCGAGCGCCTGAAGGAGGACGGCCGCAAGGCGCACGCCACGCAGAAGCCGGAAGCCCTCCTGCACCGCATCCTCGTGGCCTCGACCCGGCCGGGCGACCTGGTGCTCGATCCCTTCCTCGGCAGCGGCACCACGGCCGCGGTCGCCAAGCGCCTCGGCCGCCGCTTCCTCGGCTTCGAGCGCGAGGAGCGCTACGCGCGCCTGGCGGCGGACCGGCTCACCAAGGTGCGCGCCTACGAGCGCGATCTGGTCGCCCCCAGCGAGAAGCGCGAGGAACCGCGCATCCCCTTCGGCTGGCTGGTCGAGCGCGGCTTCCTGGCGCCCGGCACGGTGCTGCAGAGCTTCGACCGCCGGCACAGCGCCAGGGTGCGCGCCGACGGCACGGTCATCACCGCCGACTTCAAGGGCTCGATCCACCAGGCCGGAGCCCATGCCCAGGGTGCCCCGGCCTGCAACGGCTGGACCTACTGGTGCTACGAGGTCGAGGGCAAGCTGCTGCCGATCGACTTGCTGCGGCAAAGACTTCGCGCGGAACTCAATTGAAATACTGGAATAGCTGACCGGCGGCTCTTAGTTGCGCTTCGCTGGCCAAGGCGAGGAACAGACGCGCTCTGCGCTCGTTCCTATTTGGCATGTACTACGTCCTGCAGATCGTCACGCTGGCAACGGCAGCCATGGCGATGGCACTCCCGTTGGCGCATCTGCTGGAGTGGCCGGGTAAGCTGCGTCTCAACCGCGAGCAGTACGTGGCCATGCAGCGGGTCTACTATCCCGGGTTCACCTATGCCGGCGCCCTCGAGCCGTTGAACATCCTGCTGGCCCTGGCGCTCGTGCTTTATACCCCCGTGGCGACACCGGCCTCCTGGCTGCGCATGGCGGCGCTGATCCTGATCGCCGCGATGCACGCCTCCTACTGGCTGGTGACGCACCCGATCAACAGGGTCTGGCTGGCGGACGCCAAGCTCAGCAGCGCCGGTACCCGGTTCTTCGGCACCGGCGGCGAGCGTCCCGAGCAATCGCCATGGGAGAGCGACTGGCGGCCGCTCCGCCGGCGCTGGGAGATGTCGCATGCGCTGCGCGCCGGCTTCGGCTTCGCCGCGCTCCTGCTGCTGGCAGCGGCCGCCGCCCTCTAGTTCAGCTTGCGCTCCGTGAGCTTCTGGGCGACCTCGCCCAGGCTGCGCTCGATCATCGCCGCCGAGCTCTTCTCGTCGAGCTGGTGGCGCAGTACCTCGGCGCTGGCAGCGATGGCGAGGTCGACCGCCTTGGCGCGCACGGCGGCGATCGCGGCCTGCTCGGACTGCGCGATCTTGGCGAGCGCCAGCTCCTCGCGGCGCTTGATCAGCTGCTCGAGGTCGCGCGCCGCCTGCTCGGCAATGCTGTCGACCTCGCGGCGGGCGTGCTCCAGGATGTGCTCGGCCTCGCCCAGCGCCTCGCGTTGTCGGCGCTTGTAGTCGGCCAGCATCTTCTCGGCCTCCTCGCGCAGCAGCTCGGCCTCGGCGATCGCGTTGCCGATGCGGTCGCCGCGCCGGTCGAGTGCCGCCAGGATGGGTGCCAAGCCCTTCCACAACAACACCCCGACAACGACGATGAGTGAGAGGGCCAGCCAGGTTTCCGGCGAACTCAGGATCTCGCTCATCGGCTGCTCCCGCCTCCGCTGCCGGCCGCGGCGGCGGCGACCGCGCGCTCGATCGTGGCCTGCGGCACCGCACTGCCCAGCAGCTTCGCCGTCACCTGCCCAGCCGCCTCGATGGCGATGGCCTGCAGCTTGGTTTCGGCCTCCTTCACCGCCTGGGCAACGCGCGCTTCGGCCTCGTCGACGCGGCCGACTAGCTCGGCGTTGAAGGCGGCGATGCGCTGCGCCGCTTCCTGTGCCGCGGCATCGCTGGCCTCCTTCATAACCCTGGCCGCCTCGCTCCGCGCCTCGGCCAGGGTCTTCTCGAAGTCGGCGATGACCGCGGCGGCTTCGCTCTTCAGCCGTTCGGCGCGCGCCAAATCGTCGTCGATCTTCTTCTGCCGCGCCTGCATCACCTGATCGATGCGGGGCAACACCACCCGCCAGCTGAGCAGGTAGAGCACGAAAAAAGTCACCACGAGCCAAAAGAGCTGGCTGGGCGCGGTCGAGAAATCGAATTGAGGCATGGCTCGCCTGGACGCTCCGAGGCTCGGGCGGCGCGCCGATAAGGTCCGGCGCGCCGGCGGACCTGCTCAGACCACGAACAGCAGGATGATGGCGACGAGCAGCGCGAAGAGGCCGGTCGCCTCGGTAACGGCAAAGCCGATCCAGATGTTGGCGCCGATCTCGTCCTTGGAGGCGGGGTTGCGGGCGAGAGCACCGAAGTAGCCCGCCCACACGTTGCCCACGCCGATGCCGGCGCCGATCAGACCCATCGCGGCCAGACCCGCACCGATCAACTTTGCCGCATCCGCTTCCATTTCAACGCTCCTTGTTGGTGTGAAGACCAAACCGACCAAAACCGAAACTGGACTCGCCCGCTCAGTGCATGTGGATCGCATCGTTCAGATAGACGCAGGCGAGGATGGTGAACACATAGGCCTGCAGCAGAGCCACCAGCAGCTCGAGCGCGGTGATGCCGACCAGCATGATGAAAGGGGCCACGCCGGCGATACCCATCAGGACGACGAAGCCGGCCAGCACTTTGAACAGCACGTGGCCCACCGTCATGTTCGCGAAGAGACGCACCGAATGGCTGATCGGCCGCGAGAGATAGCTGATCAGCTCGATCGGGATCAGGATCACCGCGGTCCAGGTAGGCGCGCCGTGCGGGAAGAACATGCGCAGGAAGTGCAGCCCGTGGATGGCGAAACCCAGGATCGTCACGAAGATGAAGATCACGATCGCCAGCGCGAAGGTGACGACGATGTGCGCCGTGAAGGAGAAGGAGCCGGGGATCAGACTCAGCACGTTGCCGAACAGCAGGAACATGAAGAGCGTGAAGATGAAGGGGAAGTACTGCCGCCCCGCCGTGCCGACGTTGTCGCGCACCATGTTGGCGACGGTCTCGTAGAAGATCTCGGCCACCGACTGCAGCCGGCCGGGCACCAGGCTGCGCGGGCGCATCGCCAGGGTCATCAGCAGGGTCGCGGCGAGTGCGGCGATCACCATCCACAGGGACGAGTTGGTGAAGGAGACGTCCAGCCCGCCGATCTCGATCTTGCCGCCGATCGGATGGACCTCGAACTGATGCATCGGGTCGATGGCGAAGCCGCCCTCGCCGTGAGCCTCTGCTCCCTCGGTCTCGCTCGCCACCTAGCCACTCCCCTCGCCCTGCCGCGGCCCAGCCGCTCGATCGTCCGGCGCGCCGCCACTCTTGCCCTGCTGCGCCTGTTCCCGCCGCCGCGCCGCCTCGAGTTCCTTGGCGGTTCGCATGACGTTGTTCAGCGCCCCGCCGCACCCCAGGAAGAACCCCAGGATCAGCAACCAGGGTGAAGTGCCGAGCCAGCGGTCCAACACCACGCCCAGTCCGACGCCCACGACGAGCGCGGCCAGCAACTCTACCGCGATCCGAAAGCCGACGTTCATGCCCCGGCTGGAGATCGCGTGGCGCCCCGGTTTGCTTGCCCCCTGCCGGCGCTCGCGCACCGCTTTCAGGCGGCGATCGAGATCCTGCAGCGAGCTGGGCTTGTCGGGATCGTCCAAGGCTCCGCCCGTCCTCCGCGAAAGAGGTCCTGCGGCCGCCCCGATGCCTCCCCTCGGCCCCGCTACAACGGTCGCGAACGACCGCCGCCCTTAAGGCGGCGGCACCTTATGAATGGCCCCGGAGGCTGTCAAGCAAGGGGAGGCGAGGTGCGGGCATCGGTCCCGGCAATCCTTTATTGACTCCCCGAAGCCGCGCGGCGGCTGTCCGGGGCCCATCGTTACAGGGGCTCGGAATGTGGTCCGCTTGCGCCCTCCATGCCATAGGCCCCGGACAAGCGCTGCGCGCTTTCCGGGGAGTCATGAAAGGGTTATGTCGGCGGAAAGGTAGCCTGCCAATGCCGCGCGACATCGGCGCGAGTCGCCCACCAGACCCGCTCGTGCCCCTGCGCGTAGGCCAAGAAGCGCTCAAGCGCCCGGGTCCTGCCGGGGCGGCCGCTGAGCCGGCAGTGCAGGCCGATGGACAGGAGCTTCGCTCGCTCGCGGCGGCCCTCTTCGTAAAGGCAGTCGAAGGAGTCCTTGAGGTAGGTGAAGAACTGGTCGCCGCTGTTGAACCCCTGCGGCATGGCGAAGCGGAAGTCGTTGACGTCGAGGGTATAGGGCACGATCAAGTGGTGCCCACCCTGCGGCGACGGGACCCAGTAGGGCAGCTCGTCGGCGTAGGAGTCGGCGCTGTAGAGCAGGCCGCCCGCCTCCATGATCAGCTTGAGGGTGTTGGGCGAGACCCGGCCGGTGTACCAGCCGAGCGGCCGGCTGCCGGTAACGGCCGTGTGGATGCGGATCGCCTCGGCGATCTGGCGGCGCTCCTCGGTCACGGGCATGTCCTTGTAGTCGATCCACTTCAGGCCGTGGCTGGCGATCTCCCAGCCGGCCTCCAGCATGGCCGCCACCTGCTGCGGTCCGCGCTCGAGCGCCGTCGCCACGCCGAACACCGTCACCGGGATGCCGCGGCTGGTGAAGAGCCGCCACAGCCGCCAGAAGCCGGCACGGCTGCCGTATTCGTACATCGACTCCATGTTCGGGTTGCGCATGCCTTCCCAGGAGACGGCGCCCACGGTCTCGGAGAGGAAGGCCTCGCTGCCCGGGTCGCCGTGCAGGATCGAGTTCTCCCCGCCCTCCTCGTAGTTGATCACCACCTGGACGGCGAGCAGTGCACCGCCCGGCCACCGCGGATCGGGCGTATCGCGCCCGTAGCCCAGTAGGTCGCGCGGGTAGTCGGTCATTGGGGGGCTCAAGGGCATTTCCCATCAAGGGACTGTTGCAATATTCGCCTGTCATCCCGGCCGAGCGCAGCGAGAGCCGGGACCCAGGGGCCAAGTAGCTGCGCCCCATGGCCCCTGGGTCCCGGATAAGCGCTTCGCGCTTTCCGGGATGACAGCCTTGTTGAGTTTTGCAGCACCCCATCAAAGCGGAGGTGAGTCAACGGCGCCAACCTTAACGGATATTGCCCTAGGCGCTCTCGCGCAGCCGCTCCGCCTGCTGCAGGTCGACCGAGACGAGCTGCGAGATGCCGCGCTCGGCCATGGTGACGCCGTAGAGCCGATCGACCCGCGCCATGGTCAGGCGATGGTGGGTGATGATGATGAAGCGGGTCTGCGTCTCGGCCGCGAGCTCGTCGACCAGCGAGCAGAAGCGGTCGACGTTGGCGTCGTCGAGCGGCGCGTCCACCTCGTCCAGCACGCAGATCGGCGCCGGGTTGGTGAGGAAGACGGCGAAGAGCAGTGCGAGTGCGGTCAGCGCCTGCTCGCCGCCCGACAGGAGCGACAGCACGGTCAGCCGCTTGCCGGGCGGGCTCGCCATGATCTCGAGGCCGGCCTCAAGAGGATCCTCGGCCTCGGTCAGCGCCAGGTGCGCCCGCCCGCCGCCGAAGAGCCGCACGAAGAGCTCGCCGAAGTGCTGGTTCACCTGCTCGAAGGCGGCCAGCAGACGTTCCCGCCCCTCGCGATTCAGGCTGGAGATCCCCTGGCGCAGACGCGCGATGGCGGCGACCAGGTCGGTGCGTTCGCCGACCATCACGCCAAGCCGCGTCTCCAGCTCGCCCGCCTCGTGCTCGGCGCGCAGGTTGACCGGCCCGATGTTCTCGCGCTCGCGGATCAGGCGCTGCAGCTTGGCCTCGATCTCCGGACGCTCCGGCAGCTCGGCGCCCGGATCGATCTCGGCCGCCTCCAGCAGCTGGTCGGGCGGGCAGCCGACCTTCTCCTCGACGTGCGCCACAAGGCGCGTCACGTCGTGCCGGCAGGTCTCGCAGCCGCCCTCGGCGCGCACGCGCGCCTCGCGCGCCTCGGCCAGCGTGGCGGTGGCCGCCCTCAGCTGCTGCTGCCTCGAGCGCTGCCGCTCTTCGCCTTCGGCCAGACGATCGCCGGCGTCGCGGCGCGCCAGCGTCGCTTCATCGATCAGCCGCGCCAGCTCCTGCTGGCGCTCGCCGATCGCGGCTGGCTCGGCCGCGAGCCGCCTCCGTTCCTCGGTCAGCCGCGTCACGCGCTCGGCCAGCTCGGCCTGGAAGCGCTCAGCCTCGACGGCGCGGCGCTGCCACGACGCACGCTCGCGCTCGATCGCCTGGGCGCGCTCGCGGGCGACCTCGGCCTCGCGCAACAGGCGCTCCAGCGCCGAGCGCGCGCCGCCCTGCGCCTGGCGCTGCTCGGCGAGCGCGGCGCGGGCC
>DATEDK010000358.1:0-3975 GCA_035281685.1 Kiloniellales bacterium
CTCTCCCCTTGCGGGAGAGGGCCGGGGTGAGGGGGGTAGGTCGGTACGACTTGTTCTGCACCGACCGACCCCCCTCACCCGCTCGCTTCGCTCGCACCCTCTCCCGCAAGGGGGCGAGGGTTAGGTCGCCTCAATTCACGCTCGGCATCAGGAAGATCTGGCCCGGGTAGATCAGGTCGGGGTCGCGGATCTGCGCGGCGTTGGCTTCGTAGATCGCGGTGTACTGCAGGCCCTCGCCGTAGCGCTTGCGCGCGATGACCCAGAGGCTGTTGCCCGGCTGCACGACGACGAACTCCTCGTCGGCGGCGACCTGGATCGGCGCCGCGCGCTGGAAGGGAATCTCGGCGCGCGCCACGACACTGCCATCGGCGCCGACCAGATCGGCGCGAAGCCTGTGCAGCCCCGTGGCGACGTTCTGCTCCGGGCGGTACTGCCAGCGGCCGTCGCCGGCGACCGATGCCTGGCCCAGCACCGCGTGGTCGAGATAGAGCAGCACCTGCGCGCCCGCCGGGCCGCGCCCCGAGATCACCACCTGGCCGTTCAGGTCGTAGTCCACCGCCTCGATCGAGACCGTGGGCTTCCCGCCGACCGGTGCGGCGCCCTGCAGCACCTGGCTCGCCCCCTGCCCGCTCTTCGGCTGGATCACCACCAGCGGCTCCGAGGACTGGGCCGCGCCAAGCTCTGTCGCGGTTTCGCTTGAGGAAGCGCTCGCTGTGTCCTGCTCGGCCTCGAGCTGGCTCGCGAGCGAGGGCGTGTCCGCCATCTGCTGCTCTTCGGTCGCGCCCTCTTGGCTTTGCCCGCTGTCGCCGCCCGCTTCGGCCGAGGCGCCGGGTTCCTCACTTGTCGAAGCCGCCTCCGCAGAGCTTTCGCTCGTCGCGGCGGACTCGGTTGCCGTGGACTCGGTCGAGGACGCCGTGGAGCCGGTCGCGGTGGATCCGCTCGCGGTGGATTCAGCCGCGGTGGAGTCGGCGGCAGCGGACTCCGTCGCAGTGGACTCGCTCGCAGCAGGCGGTGTCCCGGCAGGCTCGGGTGTCGCAGCCGGCTCGTCCGTCGTCGCGGCGCTTGCCGCCGGCTGGATTTCGGTCGCCGAAGCCGAGGGCTGCGCACTCTCGGCCGCCGCCTCCTCGCTCGCCGACTCGACGGCAGCCACCGCGGCCTCGGCCGACTGCTGTGCCGCGGCGGCAGCGCCGGAGGCGCTCTCCTTCGCGGCCACCGTGCCGGCCACCACGACCACGACCTCGTTCTCCGAGGGCACCAGCGTGCCCTCGGCGGTGGCGGTCGCCAGCGACAGCGTCCGGGTTCCCGGTGCCAGGGGCTCCTCCAGCACCAGCGCGAAGGTGCCGTCGCTGCCGACCCGACCCTCGGCGATCACCGCCTCGCCATCGAGGAGCTGGACGGTCGATCCCGGCTCGGCGCGACCGGCCACGACCGCGTTGCCGTCCTTCTGCACGCGGACGATGTCGAAGCTGGGCGGCGCGACGGAGGCAGCCGGCGGAGCGGCTGCGGCGGGCTCGTCAGCCGGTTCGGCCGCGGCCTGGGACTCGGCGCCTACGGCCGGCGGCGCGGCCGCTGCCGTCTGCGTTTCGCCTTCAAGCTCGGCGGTTCGCAGGCCACCCGAACCGTCGGTGCCGCCAGCGCCACCTTGGCCGGGCTGGCTACCCTGGTTCTGCGTGTCGCTCGAGGGCTTCTTCGAAATCTCGCCCGTGGTCGGCGAAACGGGCCGCGCCTCCGCCATCTCCGGCGCCCGGTCGGGCGAGAGGGTGAACCACAGGACGGCACCCAGGACGAGGGCGACGACGACGGCTGCGACGAGAAGCGTGTTGCGAGTCATGCCGAATGCCTCCGGGCACGGTCCCCCCAAGGCCCGCGCCAGCACGACCACCGTAATCCCAGCGTCCTCCGGGGACAATGCAACCGCAGCGCCCCCTTTGACGTTTGCGCAAAGGCGGCGGGCGGCCTTGGTCCTGCCATCGCGGCACACTAGGGTTCGCTGCAGCGGCCCTCGCCTGGAGTCCTCCCCTCTGCCCGAAGCGTTGCCAAGAATCGCTCCGCACCGCCTGAACCTGCCGGCGACGCTCTGCCTTTATTGCGGGTCGTCGACCAAGGCGCCGCCGGGGCACGTCGCGCTGGCCCGATCCCTGGGGCAGCTGCTGGCACGCAACGGCATTGCGCTGGTTTTCGGCGGCGGCCGGATCGGCCTGATGGGTGCCGCCGCCGAAGCGGCGCTGGCCGCCGGCGGCAAGGTCATCGGCATCATTCCGGACTTCCTGCTGCGCCGCGAGGTGGCGCACGACCACCTGAGCGAGCTGGTGGTCACCGATTCCATGCACGACCGCAAGCGCCTCATGGCCGAGCGCGCCGAGGCCTTCTGCATCCTGCCGGGCGGATTGGGCACGCTCGACGAGACCTTCGAGATCCTGACCTGGGCGCAGCTCGGCCTGCACGCCAAGCCGATCGTGCTGCTGAACCACGAGGGCTACTGGGACCCGCTGCTCGAGCTGATCGACCGCCTGGTGGCGAACCGCTACGTCAGGCCGGAGCACCGCGCGCTCCTGCGCGTGGCCCCCGATCTCGAGGCCCTGCTGCCGCTGCTCGCCCGCCTGCCGCCGGACACCGGCATCGAGGATCTCGATCGCGTCTGAGGGCGCTCGATATCGCCCTGGGCGCGCCTTGCCTGCCCCCTAAAGCCTGCTAAGGTCGCCCGCGTTTTTTGCGGCGCAGCAGGGGAAGGCTCATGGCGAAGATCAAGGTGAAGAACCCCGTCGTCGAGATCGACGGCGACGAGATGACCCGCATCATCTGGGCCTTCATCAAGGAAAAGCTGATCCTCCCCTACCTCGACATCAACCTCCTCTACTTCGACCTCGGCATCGAGAACCGCGACCGCACGGAAGACCGCATCACGATCGACGCGGCCGAGGCGATCAAGAAGCACGGCGTGGGCGTGAAGTGCGCCACCATCACCCCCGACGAGGCGCGGGTGAAGGAGTTCAACCTCAAGCAGATGTGGAAGTCGCCGAACGGCACGATCCGCAACATCCTCGGCGGCACGATCTTCCGCGAGCCGATCATCTGCCAGAACGTGCCGCGCCTGGTGCCGGGCTGGACGCTGCCGATCGTCGTCGGCCGCCACGCCTTCGGCGACCAGTACCGCGCGACCGACTTCGTCGTGCCCGGCAAGGGCAAGCTCACCGTCACCTTCGAGGGCGCCGACGGCAAGAAGATCGAGAAGCAGGTCTACGACTTCCCGGGCGGCGGCGTGGCGCTGGCCATGTACAACCTCGACGATTCGATCCGCGACTTCGCGCAGGCCTGCTTCGCCTACGGGCTGCAGCGCGGCTTCCCGGTCTATCTCTCCACCAAGAACACGATCCTCAAGGCCTACGACGGGCGCTTCAAGGATCTCTTCCAGGAGGTCTTCGACAGGCAGTACCGCACCGAGTTCGATAAGCGGAAGCTCACCTACGAGCACCGCCTGATCGACGACATGGTGGCGGCCTCGCTGAAGTGGGCCGGCGGCTACGTCTGGGCCTGCAAGAACTACGACGGCGACGTGCAGTCCGACACCGTGGCACAGGGCTACGGCTCGCTCGGCCTGATGACCTCGGTGCTGATGACCTCCGACGGCAAGACGGTGGAGGCCGAGGCCGCGCACGGCACGGTGACGCGGCACTACCGCGAGCACCAGAAGGGCAAGGAGACCTCGACCAACTCGATCGCTTCGATCTTCGCCTGGACCCGTGGCCTCGCCCATCGCGCAAAACTCGACAACAACCCGCAGCTGGCAAAGTTCGCCGACACGCTGGAGAAGGTCTGCGTCTCCACCGTCGAGGAAGGCTATATGACCAAGGATCTCGCGCTGCTGGTCGGCGCCGATCAGCGCTGGCTCTCGACCACCGGCTTCCTCGACAAGGTGGCGGAAAACCTCACCAAGGCGATGGCGCGGGCATAACGCCCCGAACTTGCCGATACATC
>DATEDK010000359.1:0-2176 GCA_035281685.1 Kiloniellales bacterium
CGGCTCGGCAGGGTGTCGGCGACGAAGGTGCCGGCACCCTGGCGCGCGACGACGAAGCCCTCGGCCGCCAGGCGCTCGTAGGCCACCGTCACGGTCTGCCGCGCCAGGCCCTGCTCGGCGGCGAAGCGGCGGCTCGGCGGCAGGCGGCGGCCCGGTGCGAGCCGGCCGGCGGCGATCGCATCGCGCAGGAATCGGAAGACCTGCTCCTGCAGGCCGAGACCGCCCATCTCGGCGCCGAAACGCCTGGCCAGCGGGTAGTCGGGCGCACGTGGCAAGTGGTCTGCTCCAATGATCGAAAGTGGATCTTCCTGACAGACCAATTCTGCCGCAGGGTCACCGCCGACGAAAGCCTGGAGAGAGCGATGGCCAAGCACGCCTCCGGATCGACCCCGCGCACGCGCCTGAGGCGCCGGCCGGATCGCGGCGCCTACGATTTCGCTGCCCTGGCGGCGGTCTTGGACGCGCAGCCGCTGGCGCATGTCGGCTACCTGATCGAGGGCCGGCCCTTCGTCACCCCGACGCTGCAGTGGCGCGAAGGCGAGCGGGTCTACTGGCACGGTTCGGCGGCAAGCCGGATGCTGAAGTCGGCGGCCGGTGCCGAGGTCTGCCTCACCGTCTCGCTCTTCGACGGCTTCGTGCTCGCGCGCTCGGCCTTCAACCACTCGGTCAACTACCGCTCGGCCATGCTGTTCGGCCGCGCCGAGCTCGTCACCGACGCCGCGGCCAAGGCTCGCCACCTCGAGACCTTCGTCAACCGGCTCTTCCCCGGCCGCTGGGACGAGCTCCGTCCGATGACGGCGAAGGAGGCCAAGGCCACGACCGTGCTGACGCTGCCGATCGTCGAGGGCGCCGCCAAGGTCCGCAGCGCCCCGCCGAAGGACGACGCCGAGGACTACGCGCAGCAGGTCTGGGCGGGAGTCCTGCCGCTCTCCGTGACGGTCGGCATGCCGCAGGACGACGGCCGGCTGCTGCCGGGCGTTGCGGTGCCGGAGTACCTGAAGACCTTCAAGCTCGGCTGAGCGTGCGGGAGACGGCGTCCTTCCAGCCGGCGTAGGCGCTCTCGCGCTCGGCGGCGGCGAGCTTCGGCTCGAAGTGGCCGGCGCCGGACCAGAGCCGCGCGATCTCGTCGAGCGAGCCGTAGAGACCGACGCCCAATCCCGCGAGGAAGGCGGCGCCAAGCGCTGTCGTTTCCGGCAGGAGGCCGCGCTCGACGGCGGAGCCGGAGAGGTCGGCCAGGCGCTGCATCAGCCAGTCGTTGCGCACCATGCCGCCGTCGACGCGCAACCGCTCGGGCAGGGGAGCGCCGTCGGCGCGCATGGCCTCCAGGAGGTCGCGCGTCTGGTAGCAGACGGAGTCGAGCGTGGCGCGCGCCAGCTCGGCGCGGCCGGCGCCGCGCGTGAGCCCGAAGATCGCGCCCCGCGCCTCGGCGTCCCAGTAGGGTGCGCCCAGGCCGACGAAGGCCGGCACCAGATAGACTCGCTCGGCCGGATTGGCGGCCTTCGCCAGCGTTTCCGTCTCCGCCGCGGTGGCGACCAGCCCGAGCGCATCGCGCAGCCATTGCACGGCTGCGCCGGCGACGAAGATCGCACCCTCCAGCGCATAGGTCGTCTCGCCCCCGATGCGGTAGGCGATGGTGGTCAGGAGACGGTTCTTCGAGGCGACGCAGTCGGCCCCGGTGTTCAGCAGCGCAAAGCAGCCGGTGCCGTAGGTCGACTTCATCATGCCGGGCTTGAAGCAGGCCTGGCCCACGGTCGCCGCCTGCTGGTCCCCGGCGATGCCGGCGATCGGCACGGCGCGGCCGAGGATGGCCGGGCTGGTGGCCCCGAAGCTGGCGTTGCTGGCGCGCACCTCGGGCAGCACCTGGCGCGGGATGCGGAAGAGCCTGAGCAGCTCCTCGTCCCAGCGGCCTTCGCGGATGTCGTAGAGCAGCGTGCGCGCGGCGTTGGTGGCGTCGGTCGCGTGCACGCGCCCGCCGGTCAGCCGCCAGAGCAGGAAGCAGTCGATCGTGCCGAAGGCGAGCTCGCCGCGCTCGGCGCGGGCGCGCGCACCCTCGACCTGGTCCAGCACCCAGGCGAGCTTGGTGGCGGAGAAGTAAGGATCGAGCAAGAGGCCGGTCTTGGCCTGCACCAGGGGCTCGGTGCCCTCGGCCTTGAGACGGGCGCAGAGCTCGGCGGTG
>DATEDK010000360.1:0-3766 GCA_035281685.1 Kiloniellales bacterium
GGCTCGAGCGCCGGAATGATGCCTTCGAGACGGGTCAGCGTCTGGAACGCCTCAAGCGCTTCGTGGTCCATGATCGGCACGTATTCGACGCGACCGACATCGTTCAGCCAGGCGTGCTCCGGGCCGATGCCGGGATAGTCCAGGCCGGCGGAGATCGAGTAGGCGTCCTTGATCTGGCCGTCGTCGTCCTGCAGCAGGTAGGTGCGGTTGCCGTGCAGCACGCCGGGCAGCCCGCGCAGGATGGCGAAGGAAGTCTCCGGATCGGGGTCGCCCGCGGTGATGAAGGTGACGAGGCCGCCGCGCCCGGCCGCCTTCAACTCCGCGAAGCGCGTCTCCAGACGGCTCGCCATCAGAGCGAGACCCCGAGGTGCTTGGCCACCGCGAAGACGTCCTTGTCGCCCCGGCCGCAGAGGTTCATCACCAGAAGATTGTCCTTCGGCAGGGCCGGCGCCAGCTTCTGCACGTGCGCCAGCGCGTGCGCCGGCTCCAGCGCGGGGATGATGCCCTCGAGCTTCGAGCAGAGCTGGAAGGCGTCCAGCGCCTCCTTGTCGGTGACGGCGACGTACTCGACCCGCTTCATGTCGTTCAGCCAGGCGTGCTCCGGTCCGATGCCAGGATAGTCGAGGCCGGCGGAGATCGAGTAGGCGTCCTTGATCTGCCCGTCGTCGTTCTGCAGCAGGTAGGTGCGGTTCCCATGCAGCACGCCCGGCAGGCCGCCGTTCAGGGAAGCAGCGTGCTCGCCCGACTCCAGCCCGTGGCCGGCCGCCTCGACGCCGACGATGCGCACCGCCCTGTCGTCGAGGAAGGGATGGAAGAGGCCCATCGCGTTGGAGCCGCCGCCGATGCAGGCGACCAGCGTGTCGGGGCCGCGGCCCTCGGCGGCCTGCAGCTGTTCGCGCACCTCGTTGCCGATGATCGACTGGAAATCGCGCACCATCATCGGATAGGGGTGCGGACCCGCGACCGTGCCGATGATGTAGAAGGTGTCCGCGACGTTGGCCACCCAGTCGCGCAGCGCTTCGTTCATCGCATCCTTCAGCGTGCCGGTGCCGCTGGTGACCGGCCGCACCTCGGCGCCCAGGAGCTTCATGCGGAAGACGTTGGGCGCCTGCCGCTCGACGTCGGTCTCGCCCATATAGACGACGCACGGCAGGTCGAAGCGCGCGCAGACCGTGGCCACCGCCACGCCGTGCTGGCCCGCGCCGGTCTCGGCGATGATGCGGGTCTTGCCCATGCGCTTGGCGAGCAGGATCTGACCCAGGCAGTTGTTGATCTTGTGGCTGCCGGTGTGATTGAGCTCGTCGCGCTTGAAGTAGATCTTGGCGCCACCGAGGTGCTGGGTCAGGCGCTCGGCGAAATAGAGCGGGCTCGGCCGGCCGACATAATAGGTGTGCAGGTGCTCCAGCTCGGCGTGGAAGGCCGGGTCGTCCTTCGCCGCGGCATAGGCCTTCTCCACCGCAAGGATCAGTGGCATCAGCGTTTCGGCGACGAAGCGGCCGCCGAAGATGCCGAAGTGGCCGCCCTCGTCGGGGCCGGCGCGGAAGGAATTGGGTACGTTCATCGGGGTCCCTCGAAAAGCGGCCGGAGATTGCCGCATGGGGCCCGCCGGGGCAACGCCGGGGTCCGCGGCAGCCCGGGGCGCTTTTTCGGGCGCCTTTTCAGCGGTTTGCCTCCACGCTGAGGCCGGCGATGGCGATCTGCTCGGCCACGCTGTCGCCATGCGCCGCGAGGATTGTGCTGTCGACATGCCCGGCCGGCGGGCTTAACCGCACGGTCAGCCTGCGCATGTCGAGGACGAAGGCCTTGAGCTCGCGCAGGTAGGGCACCGCCGCCTCCTTGCCCTCGGTGGCGGCCATGTCGTCGAGCTGCTTCACCCAGGAATCGCGCAACGCCACCATGGTCATGCCCTGCGCCCTGGCGATGGCCTCCAGGAAACGGTTGCCGGCGTAGTTCTCCAAAGTTGCCGAGAGCCGGTGGATCGAGGCGCCGGCCAGGGTCATGCCCAGTCCCAGGAGTCCCTGGCCGGTCACCCGCGCCGTGGCCAGGTCGATGCCCGTCGCATCGACGGCGACCCTGAGCGAGGCGACGCCGGTGAAGACCGCATCGGCCTGGCGCAGCGTCAGCCGCTTGCTGGCAGCGTCGTAGGCAAGGTCGAGGTCGACGTCGATGTAGTCGTCCAAGGCCATGCCCGGCAGCATCTTGGCCAAGGGATGCAGCGCCGGCGGCACGCTGGCACCGCCGACGTGCAGCTTGAGTTCCTTCGGCGCGCCGGACTGCTGGAAGCCGGCGCAGTCGAAGGCGTAGACGTCGAGGCTGAGGATCTTGCCGACGTCGGCGTCGCCCGGCCCCAGCTTCAGCTGCACCTCGTGCAGGGTGAAGCCGCCGTTCGGCAGCTCGCTGGGGGCTTCCGGAAAGGCAACCGGCATCTCCAGGTAGGTTGCCATCGCCTGGCGGAAGCATTCCGCGCGATCCGCGAGACCATCAGCCGATAGAGCCGGAGAAACCGACAGGCAGGCGGCAAGCGCCGTTGCCGCGCCATGCGCAAGAACGGTCCGCATCGGGACCTCCTTCCAGGAGGAGCGACGAACGGTCAGTCTAGCACCGCTGCCGCTCCTTGTGCGGCGATCGGCAGCCGTGCGATCTACGCCGGCACCGCCAGCCTCACAGGACCTCACCATGCAGACCACCGTTCTTGGCCGCACCGGCGTCACCGTCTCGCGGCTCTGCTTCGGCACCATGTCCTTCGGCGGCGATGCCGACGAGGCGGAGTCCCGGAGTCTCTATGCCGCCTGCCGCGAGGCCGGCATCACCTTCTTCGACTGCGCCAACGTCTACGCGCACGGCCGGTCCGAGGAAATTCTCGGCGGCCTGGTCGCGCACGAGCGCGACGAGGTCGTGCTGACCACCAAGGTCGGCTTCGGCGAGAAAACCAACGTCAAGGGGCTGAGCCGCCGCCACATCGCGCAGTCGGTGGAGGCAAGCCTGAAACGGCTCGGCACCGACCGCATCGACGTGCTCTTCGTGCATCGCTGGGACCCGGAGACGGCGATGGAGGAGACGCTGCGCGGCCTGGAGGACGTCGTGCGCGCCGGCAAGGCGCTCTACCTCGGGGTCTCCAACTGGGCCGCCTGGCAGGTCGCCAAGGCGCTGGGCACGTCCGAGCGCCAGGGCTGGACGCGGTTCGACCTGCTGCAGCCGATGTACAACCTGGTCAAGCGCCAGGCGGAGGTCGAGCTTCTGCCGCTGGCCGAGGCCGAGGGCTTGGCGGTGACGCCCTACAGTCCCGTGGGCGGCGGACTGCTCAGCGGCAAGTACCGTCAGAGCGACGCCGGCGGACGGCTGCGCGCGGTGGAGATGTATACGAAGCGCTATGCCCCGGAGTGGATGTACGCGACGGCGTCCCGCTTGGCGGAGTTCGCGGAAGCATGCGGCTGGCACCCCGTGACGCTCGCCGTCGCCTGGGTCGCCGCGCACCCGGCGGTGACCGCCCCGATCATCGGCGCCCGTTCCGTCGAGCAGCTCACGCCTGCCCTGAAGGCGCTCGACCTGCCGATGTCGCTGGAGCTGAAGCGCGAGATCGACGGGTTCTCGCCTACCCCGCCGCCGGCGACCGACAGACTGGAGGAGCAGGGATGAGGCTCCAGCCGGATCGGATCCAGAGGCCCCTCAGGGGCGCCGTGCGACCAGCATCTGCGAGGCGCCTTCGTCCCGTCGCGAGGGGACGCGCTTCAGCTTGTGCAGCAAGGTGCCGCCGATGAAGCTGAGA
>DATEDK010000361.1:0-2360 GCA_035281685.1 Kiloniellales bacterium
TGAGGTCGCCGGTCAGCTCCACCATCATGATCGCGGTCGAGATCGGCGCGCCCAGCACGGCGCCGGCGACCGCGCCCATGCCGACCAGCGCATAGGCACCGTGCGCCGAGGCGAGGTCCGGCTGCACCATCGCGGCGACGAGCCCGAAGGAGCCGCCCAGCATGCAGCCGAGGAAAAGCGCGGGAGAAAACACGCCGCCGACGAAACCGGCGCCGAGACAAAGCGCGGTCGCGGTCATCTTCAGCACAGCCAGCAGCACCAGCCCTTCGAGATCGAGGCCGCCCGCCAGCACTGCCGAGGTCGCTTCGTAGCCGACGCCGAGGATGCGCGGGTCGACGATGGCCAGCGCGCCGACGACGAGGCCCGCGGCGGCGGGCCGCAGTGTGCGCGGCCAGGCCAGGCGGGCGAAGGCCCGATCGACCAGAAAGGTCGAGGCCGCGAAGAGCCAGGCGGCAACCGCGCAGAGCAATCCCAGAATGAGGAAGGCCGGCAGCTCGCTCAGTGACACGAGCCCCCAGTCCTGGGGCACGACGAAGGCCGGCGCCCCGCCATAGCGCAGCAAGCCCACGATCGTCCCCGCCGCAGCACCGAGCGCGACCGGCGCGAAGGCCGGAAAGGCGAAGCGCGCCACCACCACCTCGAGCGCGAAGAAGGCGCCGGCGAGCGGCGCGTTGAACGAGGCGGCGATCGCGCCGGCGACACCCGCGCCCAGCAGTACCCGCCGCGCCGACTGCGGTACGGCCAGCAGCCGGCCGAGCCAGGCCGCTACCGAGGCGCCGAGGTGCACCACCGGGCCTTCGCGTCCAACCGATGCGCCGAAGCCGAGGCTCGCGGCGGCTCCCAGCGCGGTCAGCAGGCCCTGGCGCAGGTCGAGCCCGGTGCTGCGCAGAGCCATTGCCTGGATGACGTCGGCCACGCCGTGGGGACGCCGCTGCGGCAGGAGGAAGTGCACATAGAGCCCGACGCCGAGCCCGCCGGCGCCCAACACCAGCGGCGGCCACCACCAGTCGAGACTGGTGGCAGCACTCGCCATCTGCTCGACATCGAAGCCGTACGTCAGCTGGTTGACGAGCCGCACGACCTCGCGGAAGGCGACGGCACCGGCGCCTCCCAGGAGGCCGGCGAGCACGGCACGGAACAGGAGGCCTGCCGGCGCCAGGCCAACCGGCGCCGGCTCTGGTCCGAGGGTCGCGCCCTCGGCCATGGCTCAGCCGGCGGGCGCGCGGACCGGCACGCCCATCACCCGGCCGACTTCGGCCGGGCGCGGCAGGCCCTGCTGCGGCGCGTAGAGGTTCTGCAGGCGCGACAGCACCTTCGGGCTCCAGGGCACGCTGCGCCTGGCGTTGAGATCGACGGAGAGCTGCATCAATTCGCAGGTCGCGGCGAGGTATCCGGCGCTGCCGTGGTACATGTGCAGGATCGAGTGCACGCGCTTCTCGTCGAAGTCGAGGAACTGGAAGGTGATGGCGATCGGCTCGTCTTCGCTCAGCTCCTTCTTCCATAGAAGATGCATCTCCGCCGCGAACATCGAGCAGCCGGTGGTCTCGCGCTCCTCGCTGTCGAGCCCCATGGCGTCGAACTGCGCGTCCACCGCCTGATCGAAGGCGAGGACGTAGTAGGCGACGTTCATGTGTCCGTTCCAATCGATCCATGCCGGCAGCACCTTGCCGCCGTCGAAGTGGTAGAGCCGGTCGTCCTTCAGCGTGAGCGGTCCGGGCAAGGCGATCTCCGGGGGTGGGATGCGAAGGTGGCGGGGCGGCGACCTTAGCGCCGTGGTGCGGGCCAGGAAAAGCCGCTAGCGTTTTCGCGAACGTCGCCGATCCATGCTCCCTGCCTCGCCGCTCATCCGCGCCGTCCTGGCGCCGCTCGACCTCTGCGGCCGTCATGCCACGACGGTGCTGTTCCTGGCGGTCTTCATCGGCCTCGCGCTGCCGGACCTGGCGGCGCTCGCGCGGCCGCTGCTGCCGACCGCCGTCGTGCTGCTGCTGACCACGACCCTGCTGCGCCTCGACTGGCCGGCGATCGGCCGGGAGCTGCGCCGGCCGGGCCTGCAGCTCCTGCTCTTCCCCTGGCAGCAGCTCGTGCTGCCGGTCGCCGTCTGGGCCGTGCTGCAACTCCTGCCGTTGCCGCGGAGCCTGACCGTGGCACTGGTGCTGATGGCAGCGGCGCCGCCGATCATGTCGGCGGCGGCGCTCGCCATCCTGCTCGGCCTTGAGGGAGCGCTGGCCCTGGTCGCATCGCTCATCGCCACGTTGCTGACGCCCTTCGTGCTGCCGCCGGTGGCGCTGGCCCTGCTCGGGCTGGAGCTCGGCATCGGACTCGTCGAGTTCATGACGCGCCTCGCGCTGCTGATCGGCCTG
>DATEDK010000362.1:0-4890 GCA_035281685.1 Kiloniellales bacterium
CTTCGTCGCTCAGTCCGCGCAGGATCAGGCCGCGGCGCTCCAGGATCATCGCCTGCTCGAAGACCGCGGCATTGGGAAGCGCGCGGCAGAAGGGCCATTCGTCGGCCTCGAGGTGGAAGTCGACGGCGGTCGAACGGTCCGGCGCCGCGAGCGGACGCAGGCTGACGCGCGCGATGCTGCCCCAGGACGGCAAGGTGGCGCCGGCGAAGTGCCAACCTTCCTGCTGCAGGCAGCGCAGGGCCTCCGGCAGCTGCGGCGGGCGCACCAGGAGATCGAGATCGTCGCCGACGCGCCGCAGCGGCTCGAGGTAGAAGCGCTCGGCCAGCCAGAGGCCCTTCAGCACGACCGTCTCGATGCCGGCCGACTGCAGCAGACGCAGCGCCTGCTCCTGCCAATGCCGCGAGCGCAGCGCCAGCAGCCGAGCCTGGTCCACCTGCGCCGCCGGCAGCAGCCGGCCGAGGCCCTGACGGTCCTCGCCGGCGGCGAGAACGGCGGCTGCCTGTCCGGGGCCCACGAGCTCGGCGAGGCGACGAGCGAAGTCGGCCAGCGTTTCGCGCGGCAGCGCGACGGGCTCCTCCGGCCTGGTCAGCAGCCGCCAGGCAGCCTGCCATTGAGCTCGTCGGCCGCCGCTGTCAGGCCTGGAGGAACCGCTGGTCATCGCCCTCCAGAACCAGCGCAGTCAGTGCGCCGCCATAGCAGGCACCGGTGTCGATGCCGATGCGGTTGGCGCGACGTTCCGGGCTCGCCGAAGGCGTGTGACCGTGCACCACCACCTTGCCCAGCGGCTGCCTGCTCGAAAGGAAAGGCTCGCGCATCCAAAGCAGATCTTCCTCGCTCTGCTTGTCGAGCTCGATGCCCGGGCGCACGCCCGCATGCACGAAGAGGTAATCACCCTCGCCATGGGTCAGTCGCAGGTTCCGCAAGAAGCTCAGGTGACCTTCGGGCAGCGCCTCCCGCAGCCGCTGCTGCAGCCAGCCGAGCAGGTCCGTGGTGCCGTCGGGCGGGTTCGTCGGCTCGATGCCGTAGGCGCGGCAGGTGCTGTCGCCGCCGTTGGCGAGCCAAGGCAGGAGCGCGCCTTTGTCCTCCAGGCTGCGCAGCAGGAAGTCCTCATGATTGCCCTTGAGGAAGATGCGCTCGAAGCCGGCCGGCTCCGCGCGTAGCAGATCCTCGATGACACCCGCGGAGTCCTCGCCGCGGTCGACGTAGTCGCCGAGATAGACGATCACCTTTCGGCCGGCGAAGCCGGCAGCGTCGCGCTCGATCGCGGCGTGCAGTCTCTGCAACCGCTCGCGACAGCCATGGATGTCGCCCACGGCATAGAGCCGCAGGTTGTCCGGCAGGCGCGGCGCCCCGGTCGGCGGCTCGCTCTCGCGACGCTTGAACAGGCGGGTCAGTACCATCGCGTTACTCTGTCCGCTGTTCCACTATCTCGCCAATAGAGCAAAGACAAAAGAGTTCCTCTCTACTTTGGCGACAAGTGGAACAGCATACCGATTCTGCGGCGTTGCGGGTCACGAAGTTCAGCCATTATCAATAACTTCATGGTTCAACTGGCGCCGACTGCCACCACGGGCAAGGAGACTGTGCTCGCCGGCTTGCTGCGGATCGGCGACGTGCTCCTGGTGGCTGGCATCGGCTGCCTGGCCTTCTATCTGCGCTTCGGCACCCTCGTGCTGCCGACCGTCTACCTCGCCGCCATCTTCCTTGGCCCACTGCTGGCATTCAATGCCCTGTCGCTCGGCGGCGGCTATGACAGCGAGCGCGTGCGTCGGCCATTGCGGCGCTTCGGTCGCACGCTGGTCGCCTGGCTGGCGGCGATGGCGGCGCTGGCGCTGCTCTCGGTGGTCCTGAAGATCAGCGACTACTACTCGCGCGGCTGGTTCCTGATCTGGATCACGCTCGGTGGCATCGCCCTGTTCCTTCTGCGGCTGGGCATGGGAATGCTGGTGGCACACTGGCGCGGCACCGGCGATGCGCTGATGCGCGTGGCGCTGATCGGCGCCGGTCCGCGCGCCAGGCAGGTGGCTCGACAGCTGGCGGCCGGCGACGATCCGATGCTGCGCGTGGTGGGTCACGTCTGGCTCGACCCGCCGCTCGACCGCGGCGGCGGCGAACGGATGACACTGCTCGGTGGGATCGACGAGCTGCCGGAGATCGTCCGGCGCGACCGCATCGAGGAGGCCGTCGTCGCCGTCGATGCGCAGAACAGGGAGGCCCTCGGCAAGGTTTTGCGCGCGCTGCAACGGCTGCCGATCACCGTGCGCTTCGCGATGGAACCGCCGTCGATCGAACTGCCGGCACGCGGCGTCAGCGAGCTCGCCGGACTGCCGATGCTCGATCTCTGGCGCCGGCCGCTCTCGACCTGGGAACGCCTTGCCAAGGTGCTCGAGGACCGCGTGCTGGCGATGCTGTTCCTGGTCCTGGCGGCACCGCTGATGCTGTTGATCGCGCTCGCCATCAAGGTGGACAGCCGCGGCCCGGTGCTGTTCCGCCAGCGGCGGGCCGGATTCAGCAACGACACCTTCAAGATGCTGAAGTTCCGCACGATGACGCACGGCGATGCGCCTCCCGACCTCGACGACGCCGAGGTGCTGCAGGCCCGGCGCAACGACACCCGCGTGACGCGCGTCGGCAGCTTCCTCAGGCGCAGCAGTCTCGACGAGCTGCCGCAGCTCCTGAACGTGCTTCGGGGCGAGATGTCGCTCGTCGGGCCACGGCCGCACGCGATCCAGCACGACCGCCTCTACGCGCAGCTCATCGACGACTACCTGGCGCGACAGCGGGTCAAGCCGGGGATGACCGGTTGGGCCCAGGTCAACGGCCTGCGCGGCGAGACCGACACGCCGGAAAAGATGCGCCGTCGCGTCGTCTACGATCTCTACTACATCGACAACTGGTCGGTCTGGCTTGACCTGAAAATCCTGTTCCTGACCATCTTCGTCGGCTTCGTGCACAAGAACGCCTACTGACCGAGCGGGGACGGATGGGGCGCAGGGTATGGTGAAGCCGCTGTTCTGGGCATTCGCGCTGGCGATCGCGCTGGCGCCGCTGCCGTTCGGCGGCAACCGGCCCTTCGCCTGGAGTGCGATCGCGCTGACGCTGGGGGTCCTTGCCTGCCTCTGGGGTCTGTTTGCGCTGTTCGACCGTTCCTTGGTGACCCTGGGGACGCGGCGTGTGCTGCCCTGCGCCCTTGCCCTCCTCGTGCTCGCGCTCTGGCTCGCCCTGCAGGCGAGCAGCCTGCTGCCAGAGGCACTGCAGCATCCGGCCTGGCATGAGATGCGCTCGGTGCTGGACGTCGACGTCGCGGGCTCGCTGGCGCTGGCACCCGACCGCGCCTGGACGGCCCTGATGCGCCTTCTGAGCTATGCCGCCGCCTTCTGGCTGGCCCTGCACCTGCTGCGCCGCCGTGGGCTGGCCGACCGCTTCCTCTGGCTGCTGGTGGTGGCGGGTGTCGGCTACGCGCTCTATGGCCTGATCGTCCACCTCGGCGGCCTGCGCGAGATCCTCTGGATCGACAAGTATTCCTACTGGGAGTCGCTCACCAGCACCTTCATCAACCGCAACAGCTACGCAGCCTACGCCGGCATGGGTCTGGTGGTGACGGTCGGCCTGCTGCTGGAGCAGCTGCGGCGGATGGTGCTGCCGGCGCACCTCGGCTGGCGTGGCCGGCTGGTTCACTTCCTGGACCACATGGGCTTCGGCGTCTGGCTGCTGGCCGCGGCTTTCCTGGTCCTGCTGGCAGCCCTGCTGTTGACCGGTTCGCGCGGCGGGCTCCTGGCGACGCTGGTGGGTCTCGTTGCCGTCGTCTTCACCGTCGGCGGCGGCGGGCGCAAGCGACTGATCCTCGCCGTCGTGCTTCTGATCGCTCTGGGCGGCTTCGTCGCGATGCAATCGGCCGCCCTCGTGGAGCGGCGCCTGGGCCAGGTCGACCGGGAGATGGAAGGCCTGAGCGGCAGCCGCCTGGCGCTCTATGGGCTGACGCTCGAGGCCATCGCGCTGCGGCCGCTCGCCGGCAGCGGGCTCGGCAGCTTCCCGGCGATCTACCTCGAGCGGCGCGACGAGGCGAGCGGCACGGAGGCGCTGAACCAGGTGCGCGTCCACAACAGCTATCTGGAGATCGCGCTCGAGGCGGGCGTCCCGGCAGCGCTCCTGCTCTTCGGCACGCTCGGCACCATCCTGGTGCTGCAGCTCCGCAGCCTGCCGCGCGCCGGGGTGGAACGCCGCTTCGCCGGCATTGCCGCGGCGGCGACGCTGCTCTTCGCGGTTCATTCGCTGATCGACTTCCCGGTGCAGATGCCCGGGATCGCGGTCACCTTCGCCGCGCTGGCCGGCATGGGCCTGGCGCAGAGCTTCCCGCACAGCCGCCCGCCGAAGCGTCCGGAGGTCGCGACCGAACGTCCCTGGCGCGGCCGTTGTCACACGGCCGGCCGCCGCTGAACGGCCTCAGCGCCGCTCGCGGTACTTGTCCATGGCCTGCAGCAGCTCCGGCCGGTCCACGAGCGCTTCCTCGACCACCGCCCAGAGCGCCGGCGTCGGCACCACGCCGGCGAGGCCCTGCGGATCGACCTCGGCGGCCAGGCGCACCTGCACGCGGACCAGCTCGCGCGTCTCGGCATCGAGCTGCCACCAGTACCGCAGCCCCATGCCGGCGCGCAGCCGCGCCAGGGGCGGCTGCCAGGCCGCGCGGCGCAGCGATTGCGCCAGCGCCTGGCGGGCGGTCTCGCTATCGCCTTCGAGATTGGCCAGGGCCAGCGCGAGCCGCGCCCAGGCATAGGGCTGTGCCGGCGCGCGCTGCAGCGTCTCCCGGTCGCGTTGCACGGCCCGGCGGAGGAAATCCTGGCGCAGCACGCGGTCGGCCGGGAACTGGCTGGCGGCGACGAAGTAGAGGGC
>DATEDK010000363.1:0-4344 GCA_035281685.1 Kiloniellales bacterium
GGTCCGATCGTGTCGGTTATGACATCTCTAGGAGGCGCTGGCGATGAGCGAGAAGGCGAAGGCAAAGCAGACACCGAAGCCCACCGGGGAGGTCTGGCACGTCGAGGACTGGGCCGGCGCCATCGTGCGCAAGGTCAAGCCCGCGACCATGACGCCATCGACGCGCATCTATAACCTCGCGAAGGCGGTGGAGAATCTCTGCCGCAGCAACATCGGCGGCGATCTCGTCGAGTGCGGGGTCTGGCGCGGCGGCTCCCTGATGACCATGGCGCTGACGCTGCTGCACTGCGGCGATACGCGCCGGCGGCTCTGGGGTTTCGATACCTTCGCCGGCATGACCAAGGCCGGCCCGCAGGACAAGCTGATCGGCGGCCCGCACTTCGACGAGATCATCGCCAAGGGCACGCCCGGACAGCGCGAGCTCTACACCGCCCGCGCGCCCCTCGACCTGGTGAAGCACAACATGGCCTCGACCGGCTTCCCCGCGGAGCGCCTGTCGCTGGTGGTGGGCGACGTGCTGGAGACCCTGCCGGACCAGGCGCCGCAGCACATCGCGCTCCTGCGGCTGGACACCGACTTCTACGCCTCGACCAAGCACGAGCTGGAGACGCTCTATCCGCGGCTGGTCGAAGGCGGCGTGCTGCTGATCGACGACTACGGCTGCTTCAAGGGCTCGAAGGAAGCGACCGACGAGTACTTCGCCGGCATCGAGCAGCCGCCGATGCTCTGGGCCATCGACCACCACGCCCGCGCGGGCATCAAGCCGCCGGCCCCGCTGCTGTACTGAGGGCGAGAGGCCGGCTCCGCCGCAGCGACCAGAGGCCATTGCCGAAGATCGCGGCCAGCACGAGCGCGCCGCCCCAGAAGGTGGCCTCGCTCGGCACCTCGGCAAAGCCGATCCAGGCCCAGAGCGGTCCCAGGATGATGGTCATGCGGGCGGTCAGCGCCGCCTCGGCGGCCGGTACGTGGCGCGTGCCGAAGGCCACCAGGATGTACTGGACGCCGAGCTGCAGCACGCCCAGCAGCGCGCAGACCATCAGGTCGTGCGCGCCGATCGCCCAGACGTCCCCCAGCGGCAGCGCCACCAGAGCCACGAGCAATCCGCCGGTCAGGATCGCCGGCACCATGTCGACCTGCGTGCGCCGGCGGATCGCGATGTACATGCACGCGGTCATGACGCTGCAGGAGGCGGCCAGAAGATCGCCGGCGAGAGCTCCGCTGCCGATCTCGACGCCGACCATCCAGGCGATGCCTGCAAAAGCCAGCACCATGAAGGCGACGGTGGAGCGGGAGACGCGCTCGCCCAGCACGACCCAGGCCAGCAGCGCGGTCACGAAGGGAATGCAGCCGCTGATCAGGACGACCTTGGCGACCGTGGTCTCGAGCAGCGCGAAGATGAAGGTGATGGTGGCGAGCGCGAAGGCCGAGGCCATCAGCACGCCGGGCCAGCCCGTGCGCAGCACCGCGCGCGGCAGACCGCCGCGATAGCGCGCCGCCACCCAGAGGAAGAGCGTCAGTACGAAGAACAGCGCGCGCCAGAACAGCACGGTCCAGCCATCCGCGCTCTCGATCCAGCGCACCAGCACGCCCGCCGTCGACGTGAAGAGCGTCGCGACAAGGAGAGCGGCCAACGCAAGGCGGTAGTGGGGCGAGCGCATGGATTGTCATCCCCTCTCCCGCGCACAGCGCGGGGGAGGGTTAGGGAGGGGGTGTCGACAATTGAGCTGCTTCGTCGATACCTCCTCCCCGACCCTCCCCCATGCTGCGCATGGGAGAGGGAGGAGGTTCACTGATCCGCGTAGCAGTGCGTCTCGGCCTTGCCGCCGGGGTGGGTGACCGCGCCCTTCTCGGCAGAGCTGACCAGCTGCGCGTATTTCCAGATGGCGCCCGAATTGTAGTCGTGCCCACGCGGCTTCCAGGCCTTGCGGCGCCCGGCCAGCTCTGCCTCGGAGAGGCGCACGGAGAGCGTGCCCGCCTCGGCATCGATGTCGATGACGTCGCCGTCCTTCAGGAGACCGATCGGCCCGCCGACCGCCGCCTCCGGCCCGACGTGGCCGATGCAGAAGCCGCGCGTCGCGCCGGAGAAGCGCCCGTCGGTGATCAGCGCCATCCGGTCGCCCACGCCCTGGCCGTAGAGCGCGGCCGTGGTGGAGAGCATCTCGCGCATGCCGGGGCCGCCCTTGGGGCCTTCGTAGCGGATCACCAGCACCTCGCCCGGCTCGTACTTGCGCGCCTGCACGGCCTCGAAGCAGGCTTCCTCGCTGTCGAAGCAGCGCGCCGGGCCTGAGAATTTCAGGGTCTTCATGCCGGCGATCTTCACGATGGCGCCCTCGGTCGCGAGGTTGCCCTTGAGGCCGACGACGCCGCCGGTGGTCGAGAGCGGATTGGAGGTCGGCCGCACCACCTGCTGGTCGGTCGGGAAGGTCATCCCCGCCAGGTTCTCGGCGATGGTCCTGCCGGTGACGGTGATGCAGTCGCCGTGCAGGTAGCCGCCGTCGAGCAACGCCTTCAGCACGATCTGCACGCCGCCCACCTCGTAGAGGTCCTTGGCGACGAAGCGGCCGCCCGGCTTCAGGTCGGCAATGTAGGGCGTCGAGCGGAAGATGTCGCAGACGTCGTGCAGGTCGAAGTCGATCCCGCACTCGTGCGCGATCGCCGGCAGGTGCAGGCCGGCGTTGGTCGACCCCCCGGTGGCGGCCACCACCATGGCGGCGTTCTCCAGCGCCTTGCGGGTCACGATCTGCCGCGGCCGCAGGTTCATCGCCAGCAGCTTCATCACCGCCTGGCCGGTCGCCTCGGCGTAGGCATCGCGGCTCTCGTAAGGGGCGGGCGCGCCGGCCGAGTTCGGCAGCGCGAGCCCGATGGCCTCGCTGACGCAGGCCATGGTGTTGGCAGTGAACTGGCCGCCGCAGGAGCCGCCCGAGGGGCAGGCCGCGCACTCGAGGTCGTGCAGGTCCTTGGCGTTCATCTTGCCGGCGGCGTGCGCGCCCACGGCCTCGAAGACGTCCTGCACGGTCACGTCCTTGCCCTTGAAGCGGCCGGGCAGGATCGAGCCGCCGTAGAGGAAGACGGACGGCACGTTGAGCCGCACCATGGCCATCATCATGCCGGGCAGCGACTTGTCGCAGCCCGCGAGGCCGACCATGGCGTCGTAGCAGTGGCCGCGCATGGTGAGCTCGACCGTGTCGGCGATGGCATCGCGCGAGACCAGCGAGGACTTCATGCCCTGGTGGCCCATGGCGATACCGTCGGTCACCGTGATGGTGGTGAACTCGCGCGGCGTGCCGGCCGCAGCCTTGACGCCCTTCTTCACCGCCTGCGCCTGGCGCGAGAGCGTGATGTTGCAGGGCGCGGCCTCGTTCCAGCAGGTGGCGACGCCGACGAAGGGCTGCGCGATCTCCTGCTCGCTCATGCCCATGGCATAGTAGAAGGCGCGGTGCGGCGCGCGGTCCGGCCCGACCGAGACATGGCGGCTCGGCAGCTTCGTCTTGTCGACGACCGGCTTGTTCTGGTCCAGCGGCATGGTGGCTCTCCTGCTGTTCTTGCGGACAGGATAGCCCTGGCCAGGATACCGCCAAAGCGCCGCGCTCCCGCGCTCCGAGCCTATCCGCTTGCGCGCAGCACATGCCAAACCACCCCCTCGCTGCCCTCCCCGCTTCGCGGGCGGGGAGAGGGGGGGTATTCGCGCTCCCTCGAATTGGCGAATATCGCGTCCATGAAGGGCCTCAACGAATACGGAAAGCTGAAGCGCGTTGCGCTGCGTCACGCGCGCGACGCCTTCGGCAGCCAGGACGCGCTCAGCCGGCAGTGGCGCGAGCTCAACTATCACGCCGAGCCGGACTACCAGGCCGCGGTCGCCGAGTACGAGGACTTCCTGCGCCGCTTCGAGGAGCTCAGGGTCGCGATCGACTGGCTGCCGGCGGAGCCGACGCTCAGCGCCGATTCGATCTACGTGCGAGACGCGACGCTGGTGACCCCCCGCGGGCTCGTCGCCTGCGCCATGGGCAAGGAGCAGCGGCAGCCCGAGAGCACGATCAACCTGGAGGCGCTGGGCCGCTCGCTGCCGGTGGCCGGCCGGGTCGGCGGCGAGGGATCGATCGAAGGCGGCGACGCGGTCTGGCTGGACGACAACACCTTCGTCGTGGGCCACGGCTACCGCACCAACAGCGCCGGCATCATCCAGATGAAGGCCTTGCTGGGGCCCAGCGTGCACGTCGAGATCGCGCAACTCCCGCACTACAAGGGACCGGCCGACGTCTTCCACCTGATGTCGGTGCTCTCGCCGCTCGATCGCGACCTGGCCCTGGTCTACTCGCCGCTGATGCCGGTTCCGCTGCGCCAGTA
>DATEDK010000364.1:0-5666 GCA_035281685.1 Kiloniellales bacterium
TCTTCGCGCGCGACACCGAGATCTTGCGCGAGCTGAAGAACGCACGCGCCGAAGCGCGGTTGCAGAACGACCTCGGTCGCGCCTACCTCGGCCAGGAGTCGTACGACGAGGCGCTGGAGCACCTGGCCAAGGCCAAGGCGCTGGCGACCGCCGGGGGCTACTGGGACATCTTCGTGATGTCCTGCCGCGAGGCGGCGATGGTGGAGCTGGCGCGCGGCCGGCTCGCCGAAGCGGCCGCCGCGCTGGCCGAAGCGAAGAGCCGGCTGCCGGCCGACGGCTACGTGCTGGAGCGCACGGCGGTGCTGGCGACCGAAGGCGAGCTCCTGTCCCTGCAAGGCCAGCCGAAGGGCCTGAAGATGCTGGAGGAGGCCTGCTCCAGCTTCGCCAAGGCGCGGCTGACCGACCTCGAGGCGGCCACGCGCCTGCAGCTCGGGTCCGTCTACGCGCGCGCCGGACAGCCGCGCAGCGCCGAGACCACGCTCTACGAGGCGATGAAGCTCGCGCGCGCCGAAGGCCTGATCCGCTACGTGCGCCCGATCACCGAGGCGCTGGCGCGGCTCGATCTCAAGGGCAGCGCGATCGAGGAGGCGCCGCGGCCGATCTCCGACCGGCCGAACGAGGCCGGCACCGGCTACGTGATCCGCAACCGGCTGGGCTCCGGCGGCTTCGGCACGGTATTCCGCGCCTTCGACATGGACGCCGGCCGCGACGTCGCCTTGAAGCGCATCCACATCGGCTCGCTCTACGACGTGAGCGAGCGGCAGCGGCTGGTCGCCTCGGCCAAGGCCGAGCTCGAGGCGGCGGCCGCGATCCGCCACCCGGGCGTCGTGCGCGTCTTCGCGGTGGGCACCGAACCGAACGGCGATTTCTACGTCGTGCAGGAATTCGTGCAGGGCGAGGGGCTCATCACCCTCATGACACGCCCGGGCGAGAAGAGTGCGGCCGAGGTGGCGCCCTTCCTCCTGCGCATCGCGCAGGCCTTGGAGGCGCTGCACCGCGCCGGCGTCGTGCATCGCGACCTCAAGCCCGGCAACATCATCGTGAAGAGCGGCTGGCAGCCGGTGCTGGTCGACTTCGGCATCGCGCACGTGCCGGGCCGCGCGGAGGTGGCGAAGGAAAACCTCGGCACGCTGCAGTACACCGCGCCCGAGCAGGCCGCGGGCGAGCCCGCCGAGGCCGCCGCCGACCTCTACGCGCTGGGCGTCATCGCCTACCAGTGGCTGACGGGGAAGCTGCCGCTCGACGTGCCGGCCGACATCGACGCAGCCGTCAAGATGCTGCGGCGCGAGGAGCCGGTGGCGCTGCGCAAGCTCCGGCCGAACCTGCCGCGCGAGCTGACCGACCTTGTCGACCAGCTGCTCGAGAAGAAGCCGAAAAAGCGCCCGGCGTCAGCGGCCGAGGTCGTGGAGAGACTGCAGCCGTTGGTGGGATAGGGGGTCTCGATGGCTTCGATCACGATCCGCAGCTTCCGAGGGCCGCTCAAGCGCGCCTTGCAGCAGCAAGCGAAACGAAACGGGCGATCGGTGAAAGACGAAGCACGAGCAATACTGACCAGCGCGTTGAGAGATCATCCCAAGCCGTCGGCTGAACGGATCGAACTAGTCAATAAGATCATCAAGCGCACGCGCGGCTACGATGCATCGATGTTGACGAGGCGCCGCCAAGGGGATGCCTGACTGCCTGACTGACACCGACCAACCCCCCTCTCCCGCTCTCCCCCGCTTTCGCGGGAGAGAGGGCTTTTCGCGCAGGCTTAGACGGGCGCGCCCCCTCTCCCGCTTTGGCGGGAGAGGGTAGGGTGAGGGCGTTCGGTGGGTTGCCTCAGCTGAACTCCGCTTCCTTGTAGCCCTGGAAGTAGAGCAGCGCGGTCAGGTCGCCGTGGTCGACGCGGAAGCGCGCCTCCTCGCGCACCTTCGGCTTGCCGTGGAAGGCGACGCCGAGGCCGGCGTGATCCAGCATGGCGAGGTCGTTGGCGCCGTCGCCCACGGCGCAGGCCTCACGCTGATGCAGGTCCAGACGCGCGCAGAGCTCGCGCAGGAAGTCGAGCTTGGCCTGCATGCCGAGGATCGGCTCCTGCACCTCGCCGGTCAGCCTGCCGTCCATGTGCAGCAGCACGTTGGCGCGTTGCTCGTGAAAGCCGCAGAGCTCGGCGATCGGCTCGGTCGCGAAGGTGAAGCCGCCCGAGACGAGCGCGGCGTAGGCGCCGTGCGCGCGCATGGTGCGCACCAGGCTGCGCGCCCCGGGCGCGAGGTCGAGCGCCTGCACCACCTCGACCATCACCTCGATGGAGAGTCCCTCGAGCTTGGCGACGCGCAGGCGCAGGCTCTCCTCGAAGGGCAGCTCGCCCTTCATCGTGCGCAGCGTGATCGGCGCGATCTCCTCCTTGAGACCGCAGTGGTCGGCAAGCTCGTCCAGCGTCTCCGCGGTGACGATGGTGGAGTCCATGTCGGCCACCAGTAGTTTCTTGCGGCGGTCGGCCGTGGGCTGCGCGGCGATGTCGAAGGGCTGGTCCTTGAGCGCCGCGCGCACGCTCTGCTCGACGGTCGCCGGCTTGCCGTGGTTGAAGAAGAGGTCGCAGGCGAGCGACGGCGCCAGCCATTCGACGGCGCCGGTCTCGGCCTTGGCCTCCGCCAGCGCTTTGCGCGCCGCCGACACGACTTGACCCGACACCAGTCTTGTTGTCGGGTCGCCGACGATGGTGAGGACGGACTGCATGGGTGCCTTCTGCCGCGCCCATCCCGCGATGACAAGTGCCGGCGGGTGATAGGCCGGCGGACGACGGGCCGGCGCGGCCGCTGGCCGTTGCCGGACCCACCGCCAGCGGCAAGTCGGCCCTGGCGTTGGCCCTGGCGGAACGGCAGGGCGGCTGGATCATCAACGCCGACGCACTGCAAGTCTACCGCGATCTCCAGGTCCTGAGCGCCAGACCATCGGCCGCCGAGGAGGCGCGCGTCCCGCACCGGCTCTATGGCGTGATCGACGCCAGCGAGCGCTGCTCGGTCGGACGCTGGCTCCGGCTGGCGCGGCAGGAGATCGCCGCAGCGCGCGCGGCCGGCGCGCGGCCGATCCTCTGCGGCGGCACGGGACTCTATCTGAAGGCGCTGGAGGAGGGTCTGGCGGAGATCCCCCCGGTGCCGGCAGCGATCGAGGCGGAGGAACAGGCGGCGCTCGCGCGTGAAGGCGGGGCCGCCCGCCTGGCGGCGCTCTCGGCGAGCGATCCGGCGACCGCGGCAGGGCTGCGGCCGGCCGACAGCCAGCGCATCGTCCGTGCCTGGTCGGTGCTGCGCGCGACCGGGCGGCCGCTCTCCGCCTGGCAGGGGGCAACTGCGCCGGGCGAGACCTTGCAGTGGATCGTGCTGCTGCCGTCGCGGCCGGAGCTGCGACAGGCCGTGGCCGAACGCTGGCGGGCGATGCTCGCTGCCGGCGCTCTCGAGGAGGTTCGCCGCCTGCTGGCACGCAACCTCGATCCGGCGCTGCCGGCGATGAAGGCGGTGGGCGTCGCCGAGCTCGCTCAGGTCCTGCGCGGCGAGGCCTCGCTGGAGGAGGCCAGCCGGCGCGCGATCGACCGTACCCGCCAGTACGTGAAGCGCCAGACCACCTGGCTGCGCACGCAGGTGCTCGCGGGACCGAGGCGGGTGACTATCCTGGAGGAGAAATTTTCTGACGAGATGCGATCGATTGTCTTTAATAAAATTCCGATGAGCGCCTTGACCGCGTAATTTTCTATGCTAGTTTGCGCGCCCTCCGGGTGGCTACTAGCCTCCCGGCCCCAGTTTTGCGCGAGTGAGAGAAGGGTAGAGCCATGGCCGAGGATCCAGCACCAGACGACCGCATGACCGGCGCCGAGGTCCTGATCCGCGCGCTCGTCGACCAGGGCATCGACACGATCTTCGGCTATCCGGGCGGCGCCGTCCTGCCGATCTACGATGCACTCTTCAAGCAGAACCGCCTGCGCCACATCCTGGTGCGCCACGAGCAGGCGGCGGTCCATGCCGCCGAGGGCTATGCCCGCTCGACCGGCAAGATCGGCGCGGTGCTGGTGACCTCGGGCCCGGGTGCCACCAACGCGGTGACCGGCCTGACCGATGCGCTGATGGACTCGATCCCGGTCATCTGCCTGACCGGCCAGGTGCCGACGCACCTGATCGGCAACGATGCCTTCCAGGAAGCCGACACCACCGGCATCACGCGGCCCTGCACCAAGCACAACTACCTGGTGAAGTCGGGCGACGACCTGGCGCGCACCGTGCACGAGGCGGTTTACGTAGCGACGCACGGACGGCCCGGCCCGGTGGTGGTGGACCTGCCGAAGGACGTGCTGCAGGGCAAGGCGACCTACGTGCCGCCGGAGGCCGTGCGTCATCGCAGCTACCGGCCGCAGACCGAGCCGGACGCGGCCTCGGTGGAGGCGGCGGTGGAGCTCTTCGCCAAGGCGAAGCGGCCGATCGTCTACAGCGGTGGTGGAGTCATCAATTCCGGCCCGAAGGCCGCCAAGCTGCTGCGCCGGCTGGTGCAGCTGACCGGCGCGCCGATCACCTCGACGCTGATGGGCCTCGGCGCCTTCCCGGCGAGCGGCCCGCAGTTCCTCGGCATGCTCGGCATGCACGGCACCTACGAGGCGAACCTCGCGATGCACAACGCCGACGTCATGCTGAACGTCGGCGCGCGCTTCGACGACCGGGTGACCGGCAAGCTCGCCGAGTTCTCGCCGAACGCCAAGAAGATCCACATCGACATCGATGCCTCGTCGATCAACAAGAACGTCGTGGTCGACATCCCCGTGGTGGGCGATGCAGCGACCGTGCTGGCCGCTTTCCTCGAGCTCTGGGAGGCGCGGCAGAAGCGGCTGGACGAGAAGGCGCTCGACGCCTGGTGGAAGCAGATCGACGAGTGGCGCGCGCGGCAGTGCCTGCGCTACCGCCAGGACAAGAAGGTCATCAAGCCGCAATACGCGATCCAGCGGCTCTACGAGCTGACCCGCGGCAAGGATGTCTACTTCACCACCGAAGTCGGCCAGCACCAGATGTGGGCGGCGCAGTTCATCAAGTTCGAGGAGCCGAACCGCTGGATGACCTCGGGCGGCCTCGGCACCATGGGCTACGGCCTGCCGGCCGCGATGGGCGTGCAGGTGGCACACCCGGAGAGCCTGGTGATCGACGTCGCCGGCGAGGCCTCGATCCTGATGAACATCCAGGAGCTCTCGACGCTGGCGCAGTATCGCCTGCCGGTGAAGGTCTTCATCGTCAACAACCAGTGGATGGGCATGGTCCGGCAGTGGCAGGAGCTGCTGCACGGCGGCCGCTACTCGGAGAGCTACACCGCCTCGCTGCCGGACTTCGTGAAGTTGGCCGAGGCCTTCGGCGCGCACGGCATCCGCTGCGACAACCCGGCCGAGCTCGACGGCAAGATCAAGGAGATGATCGAGAGCCCGAAGGCGGTGGTCTTCGACTGCCTGGTCGACCAGACCGAGAACTGTTTCCCGATGATCCCCTCGGGCGCGCCGCACTACCAGATGCTGCTCGGCCCCGAGGACCGCGCCGAGCACAGCGTCTCGGAAGATGGGATGGTGCTGGTTTAGTCAGGGATCAGGGATCAGGGATCAGGGATCAGAAGGGAGCGGGGGGATGGAACTTGCAGGAACGATAGGATTGCGCGCGGCTCGAGCT
>DATEDK010000365.1:0-2058 GCA_035281685.1 Kiloniellales bacterium
GCCTTCCTGATCAGCGGCAACCTCGGCGGCGGCAAGCTGACCTACAAGGGCAAGACCTACGACTTCACCATCGGCGGCCTGGGCGTCGGCGGCATCGGCGCCTCCTCCATCGAGGCGACCGGTGTGGTCTACAACCTGCACAAGCTCGAGGATTTCCCGGGCGCCTACGGCCAGGCGCGCGCCGGCTACGCGGCGGGGACCCTCAGCTCCGGCGATCTCTGGCTGCAGAACCCGAAGGGCGTCTACATGTACCTGAAGGCCAAGCGGACGGGCCTCGCCCTCTCGCTCGGCGCCGACGCCATCTACATCGACTTCGATTGAGGGCAGGACCCATGACGCAGACAAGCGCGCTGACCGCCGCCCTGTTCGCGGCGAGCCTCCTCCTCTCCCCTGCCGTCCAGGCGGAGGAGGCGGCCGGCATCGACGCCTTCGCCACCTGGGAGCTCGACGGCACGGTGGTGAAGTCCGGCCCCGAGGAGGCGACCCTGGTGGGATCGCTGGCCGGCCCGGTCTTCATCGACAGCGGCAAGGGGCCGACCTACGCCGGCCAGATCCTCTGCCCCGGCACGCTCACCATCCGGCTCGAGGACGGCAGCCAGACCGGCGAGGGCGTCTGCGCCTTCCACGCCAAGGACGGTGCGGAGGCCTACGGCAAGTGGCGCTGCGCCGGCTACCACATGGTCGGCTGCAAGGGCGACTTCGTCCTCACCGGGGGCAGCGGCCGCCTGGAGGGCATGACCGGCGAGAGCGAGCTCCTGATCCGCGGCGAACTCCTCGAGGCCGTCAAGATGGCGGGCTCCGCTGCAACGCAGCACGCCGTCGGCATCATCCTCTGGCACGACCTTCGGGCGACGCTGCCCGGGCAGCAGTGACGTCTCGTGGCCGGCGCAGGGGCGCCGGCACCGCGGGACTGCTTTCTTTCGATCGCCGGCGCCAAGCGCCGGAACCGCTCGCCGCGAGCCGGCGTTGCGCAGTTGGCAGCCATGGGGCGAGGCTGCCGTGATCGGAGTGGACTTCCATGCAGAGCCTCACCCTGGTGGTCTTTGTCGTGACCTTCCTCGCCGCGTCGCTGGCGCCCGCCTTCGGCTACTAGCGCCGCCGCCCGGCGCGCCGGCGCCGTGCTAGGCTTCCTGCAAAGGGGGCCGGCACACCGTGCGACGCCTTGCTCTGGCTGCCATCCTGCTGGCGCTGCTGACATCCGGGGGCGAGGCCTGCGGCACCGTCGGCGCAGTCCAGTTCTTTCTCGACAGCCTCTGGCGTCCTGGCGGCAGCTACGCGCTTGCCATCGAGCGCGAGAGACTGCTGCTCCAGCTGCAGAGCGAGAAGGCCGGCGACGGCGAGCTCACCCTCAAACTGGTGCCACAGGATGCCCTGGTGCTGGCCGAGAAGGGGCCGGCCGACGACGGCCACTTCGAGCGCGTGGCCGGCCTGATCGGCTTGCAGATCTTCTCCCTGGCCGAGGGTGTGGTGCGCCAGCACGAAGGCCCGGGCCTGTTCAGCCGCCTGGTCTTCTCGGTGATCTCGCCGGGGGAGGTCTTTGCCGCGCTCGTGGCCGGGCACTTCGCCCTCTACGACCGCAAGGTGGTGCGCGACTGGAAGCCGGGCTCGCCCGACTATATGCTTTCCGTTGCGCTGGAGCTGGCCGTTCCCGACCCAGCCGGGCGGCCGTGCTTCCTCGGCGCCATCCTCGAAACCTATCGTCTGGGCGACAGCTATCGCCGCGTCGCCCTCTTTCAGGTGGTCGACGCGCGCCGGCCCTGAACGGACCTAGGCCAGCAGCTCGACCGAGTCCGCCATCGGGCCCTTCTGGCCCATGCGCACCAGCATCTTCACACGCTGGTTGTTTTCGAGCGTCGTCAGGCCGACTCGCCCCAGCGTGCGCGCAGAGACGAACACGTCCTTGCCGCCGTCGTCCGGAGTGATGAAGCCGTAACCCTTTGCCGCGTCGAAGAACTTCACGGTTCCCTGCACCGAAGTAGCGGGCGGCCCACCGCGGTCGCCGCCGGCAAAGCCGCCGCCGCCGCGCGGACCACGGTCATAGCCGCCGCCGCCGCGATC
>DATEDK010000366.1:0-2277 GCA_035281685.1 Kiloniellales bacterium
CTGCGCCCGGTCGACATCGGCCTTGCCGCCAGTCTCGGCGCGACCTCCCTCATGGTCCGCCGGCCCCTGCGTGTGGCGCTCTTCTCCACCGGCGACGAGCTGGCCGAGCCGAGCGGCGCGCTGCCGCCGGGCGGACGCTACGACGCCAACCGCTTCACGCTGGCGGCGCTGCTTCGGCGCCAAGGCGCGGAGGTCAGCGACCTCGGCATCCTGCCCGACCAGCGGGAAGCCATCGCCACGGCGCTCGCCGCGGCGGCGGGCTCGCACGACCTGCTGCTCACCTCCGGCGGCGTCTCGGTCGGCGAGGAAGATCACGTCAAGGCCGCGGTCGAGAGCCACGGCCGGCTGCACTTCTGGAGCCTGGCGATCAAGCCGGGACGGCCCGTGGCCCTGGGTCAGGTCGGCCGCACCGCCTTCGTCGGCCTGCCGGGCAATCCGGCGGCGGCGGTCGTGACCTTCGTCGCGCTGGTGCGGCCGTTGCTGGCGCTGCTCACCGGCGCCAGCCCGTCACCGCCGCTCAGCTTCACCGTCACCAGCGGCTTTGCCCACCGCAAGAAGCCGGGCCGCCAGGAGTGGGTGCGCGTTGCGCTGATCCCGGGCGACGGCGGCTGGCGCGCCGAGCCTTTCCCGCGCGCGGGCTCGGGTCTGCTCTCCTCGCTCGCCGCGACCGACGGCTTCGCGATCTTGAGCGAGGACTGCCTGTCGGTATCGCCGGGCGACGCGCTGCGGTTCCTGCCGTACAGCGAGGTCGCGGCATGAGGCTGCTGTACTTTGCCTGGGTGCGCACCAAGGTCGGGAAGGGCAGCGAGGAGCTCGACCCGCCGGCGACGGTCGAGGACGTGGCTGGGCTGCTCGCCTGGCTGAAGCAGCAGAGCCCGCGCCACGCCGATGCGCTGGCCGACCTCGCCCGCCTGCGGGTCGCGGTCAATCAGGACTACGTGACCTTCGATCACCCGGTGAAACCGGGCGACGAGATCGCCATCTTCCCGCCGGTCACCGGAGGCTAGGGACGATGATCCGCGTGCAGCGCGAGGACTTCGACGTCGGCCGCGAGCTTGCGGCGCTGACCGCCGGCGACCGCTCGATCGGCGGCGTGGCGATCTTCGTCGGCCTGGTGCGGGAGATGGTCCGCGGGCCTCGCGGCGAGGAGCCGATCTCGGCGATGACGCTCGAGCACTATCCGGGGATGACGGAGAAACAACTGGCCGCGGTCGAGGCCGAGGCACAGCGGCGCTGGCCGCTCGCCCGCTCGCTGATCGTGCACCGCCATGGCCGGCTCGAGCCCGGCGAGCAGATCGTGCTGGTCGCCTGCGCCAGCAGCCACCGCGAGGCGGCGCTCGCGGCCTGCCACTTCCTGATCGACTGGCTGAAGACCAAGGCGCCGTTCTGGAAGCTCGAGGAGGCCGACAGCGCCACGCGCTGGGTCGAAGCGCGCAGCGAGGACGATCAAGCGGTGGAGCGGTGGGGAAAGGCTCTCCCCTCCACCACGCGTAGCGTGGGGGAGGGATAGGGAGGGGGTGTCGACGATTGGAGCTGCTTCGTCGACACCCCCTCCCCGACCCTCCCCCATGCTCCGCATGGTGGAGGGGGTATTAGCCCACCTTCTCCGGCATCGTCCGCCGGAAGCTCGGCCGCTGGCGGTGGCGCTCGAGATAGGCAGTCACCGCCTTCTTGCCAGCCATCGCCTGCCCGCTCTCCGGCAGGCCACTTATGTAGTGGAGCTGCGGCAGCACGCAGGCATCGGCGTAGGTGAAGCTGCCGTTGGCCAGCGTCTCGCGCCCCGTCAGCCGCTCCTCCAGCACGTCAAGCGAGCGCAAGAGGCCGGGCAGTGCGGCTTCGATCTCCATGCGATCCGGCTGGCCGTCGGCGGTCTTCGGAAAGAAGTAACCGAAGGCGTAGCGGCGCAGGTGCGGCTGCATCACGTTGTTGATCAGCGAGACCCACTGCTCGGTCTCCGCGCGCTCCCGCGTCTCGCGCGGGAAGAGCGGCGGCCCTTCGAAGGTGTCGTCGATGTAGCCGGCGATGGCGCGCGACTCGGCGAGCGTCACCTCGCCGTGCCGCATGACCGGTATCAGGCCATAGGGATGGATCGCAGTGACCGGCGGCTCGTGCGGCCTGACCTGGCGGTGCACGTAGGAAACACCCTTCTCCTCGGCGCCGATGCGCACCGACCAGACGAAGGTCGACTGCGCGCCGCCGATGATCTCCAGCTCTGCCATGTGGTCTCTCCCTGTCGAGTTCAGGCGGCCAGGACAGCCGCGAGCTTGTCGAAGGCCG
>DATEDK010000367.1:0-2877 GCA_035281685.1 Kiloniellales bacterium
ATGCGGCGATGGAAAAGCAGGTCCACCCGGCCAAGTGGACCTACGAGAACATCGACGCCATGCGCGCGCAGCTGCAGTCGATGGGTCTCTCCATCGACTGGTCGCGCGAGCTCGCCACCTGCCATCCGGGCTACTACAAGCTGCAGCAGGAGCTGTTCCTCGCCTTCTTCGAGGCGGGACTCGCCTACCGCCGCAAGTCCTGGGTCAACTGGGACCCGGTCGACCAGACCGTGCTGGCGAACGAGCAGGTGATCGACGGCCGCGGCTGGCGTTCCAACGCGCCGGTCGAGCGGCGCGAGCTGGAGCAATGGTTCTTCCGCATCACCCGCTACGCCGACGAGCTCCTGGCCGCGATCGACGGGCTCGACCGCTGGCCGGAGAAGGTCCGGCTGATGCAGCAGAACTGGATCGGCCGCTCGCGCGGCGCGCGCGTGCACTTCACCCTCGAGGGGCGGCCCGAGCCCCTGCAGATCTTCACCACGCGGCCGGACACGCTGGACGGAGCCTCGTTCCTGGCGCTCTCGCCGCAGCATCCGCTGGCGCAGGAGCTGGCCCTGCGCGACCCCGCCCTCAAGGCCTTCATCGCCGAGTGCGAGCATCTCGGCACCAGCGAGGCCGCGATCGAGGCCGCCGAGAAGCGCGGCCACGACACCGGGCTCAAGGCGAGGCACCCCTATCTCGACGATGTCAGGCTGCCGGTCTATGTCGCCAACTTCGTGCTGATGGACTACGGCACGGGGTCGATCTTCGGCTGTCCGGCGCACGACCAGCGCGACCTCGACTTCGCCCGCAAGTATGGCCTGCCGGTGATCGAGACCTACCGTCCGGTCGATGCGCGCGACCCGACCGAGGCCGAGCTGCAGCTCCATCGGCCGCGCTTCGCCGAGAGCGCGGTGCTGACGGTCGAAGGCGAGGCGCTGTTCCACATCGCGGCCGCCGCCTACGTCGACAAGTCGGAGAGCGTGGCGGTGCGCTACACCGCGGCCGGCTTCATGGCGGAGAGCGTGGTGACGCCGGTGGACGCGGTGGAGAAGGCGATCGCCTTCCTCGAGGCGCAGGGCCTCGGCGAGGGCACGATCCAGTACCGCCTGCGCGACTGGGGCGTCTCGCGGCAACGCTACTGGGGCTGCCCGATCCCGATGATCCACTGCCCCACCTGCGGCGTGGTTCCGGTGCCGAAGCAGGATCTGCCGGTGCTGCTGCCCGACGATGCCTCCTTCGAGCGCAGCGGCAATCCGCTGGCGCACCATCCGACCTGGAAGCACGTGCGCTGCCCCAAGTGCGGGGCGGCTGCCGAGCGCGACACCGACACGATGGACACCTTCGTCGACAGCTCCTGGTATTTCGCGCGCTTCGTGAGCCCGCGCGCCGCTGTGCCCTTCGAGCGCGCCGCCGTGGATCGCTGGCTGCCGGTCGATCAGTACATCGGCGGCATCGAGCACGCGATCCTGCACCTGCTCTACTCGCGCTTCTTCATGCGCGCGCTGACCGATTGCGGCTATCTCGACATGGCGGAGCCCTTCGCCGGCCTCTTCACCCAGGGCATGATCTGCCACGAGACCTATCGCGACCCGGAGGGCCGCTGGCTCTCGCCGGACGAGGTGACGAAGGCCGACAGCGGTCCGCTGACCGCCGACGGCCGCCCGGTCACCGTCGGCCGCGTCGAGAAGATGTCGAAGTCGAAGAAGAACACGGTGGACCCGCAGCGCATCATCGAGCTCTACGGCGCCGATACAGCGCGCTGGTTCATGCTCTCCGACTCGCCGCCCGACCGCGAGATGGAGTGGACCGATGCCGGCATCGAGGGTGCCTGGCGCTTCGTGAACCGGCTGTGGCGCCTGGTGACCGAGGCGGGCGCGCTGCCTCCCCGCGGGGCTGCCGAACCTTCCGGGCTGCGGTCGGCCGAAGGCTCAGCGGCCCTGGCCGCGCTGAAGGCGGCGCACCGCACCATCGCCGGCGTCAGCGAGGATCTCGAGCGCTTCCACTTCAACAAGGCGGTGGCGCGCGTGCACGAGCTCGCCAATTCGCTGGGCGAGCTTTCCGGCAAGGACGACGCGAGCGCCTGGGTGCGCCGCTTCGGCTTCGAGACGCTGACCCGCCTGCTGTCGCCGATGATGCCACACCTGGCCGAGGAACTCTGGCAGTATCTGGGCGGCGCCGGCCTGCTCGCCGACCAGCCCTGGCCGGCCGCCGATCCTTCGCTGACGGTGGAATCGACCGTGGAGGTGGCGGTGCAGGTCAACGGCAAGCTCAGGACCACGATCCGCCTGCCGCGCGATGCGGAGAAGGGCGCGGCGGAGGCGGCGGCGCTGGCCGACCAGACCGTGCGCCGGCACATGGACGGCAAGGCGCCGCGCAAGGTGATCGTCGTGCCGAACCGGATCGTCAATGTCGTCGTCTGACCCGGCATCGCTTGGGGCGCACGGCGTGCGCCGACGGCTCCTGATCGTGGCCGCGCTGCTCGGGCTCGCCGGCTGCGGCTTCAAGCCGATGTACGCCGAGCGCTCCGGCGTCTCGGTCAACGACGACCTGCAGGCCGTGCGCATCGCGCCGCTGCCCAACCGCATCGGCCAGATCCTGCACAACTACCTGCGCGACGACATCAACCCCTACGGCCAGCCGGCCCAGCCGGTCTACGAGCTGCGCATCGGGCTGGCCGAGACCACCGAGGACAGCGGCATCCGCCGCGACGAAACCGCGTCGCGCGAGATCATCACCATGCGCGCCGCCTTCGAGCTGGTCGACATCAAGGCCGACTCCGTGGTGTACGAGGGCCAGGCGCGCAGCTCGACCGCCTACAACATTCTCGACGACCGCTTCGCCTCGATCATCTCGGCCGACAACGCGCGCGACCGCGCGCTGCGCGAGCTCTCCGCC
>DATEDK010000368.1:0-5703 GCA_035281685.1 Kiloniellales bacterium
GCTGCGCGCTGCGGTGCATCCGGGGTGACGAGGATCAGCTTAGACCGCCTTCGGCGGGCCGCGCCGCGGCCGCTTCCCCGCGTCCTCGCCCCAGCGCGCGACGCCCGGCGCCTCGAGATCGAAGAGGTCGAGCACGCGGCCGACCGACTGCCGCACGAGGTCGTCGATCGTGGCCGGGCGCGCGTAGAAGGCCGGCACCGGCGGCGCGACGATGCCACCCATCTCAGAGACCGCCAGCATGTTGCGGATGTGCCCGCTGGTCAGCGGCGTCTCGCGCAGCATCAGGACGAGGCGCCGGCGCTCCTTCAGAACGACGTCGGCGGCGCGGCCCAGGAGCGATTCCGTGGCGCCGCTGGCGATCTCCGCCAGCGTCTTCACCGAGCAGGGTGCCACCACCATGCCCAGCGTGCGGAAAGAGCCCGAGGCGATCGGCGCGGCGAGGTCGTCGTTCTCGTGCACGACATGCGCGAGCGCCCGCACCTGGGCAACCTTGCTACCGGTCTCGTGCGCCAGCGTGATCTCGGCCGAGCGGCTCATGACCAGGTGCGTCTCGACCGGCATCGAGCGCAGTGTCTCCAGCAGCTTGATGCCGTAAATCACACCGCTGGCGCCGGAGATGCCGACGATCAGGCGCTGAGGGGCGGGCACGCTTGTCCTCCACCGTGGCCCTCCCCCTTGAGGAGAGCGATGAACTCTGCCGCGAGATGTAGCATCCGGGCGGCATCCGCCTCCAGCGAGCGCAAATCCCGCAGGCGGCTTTTTGCCGGCGTCAGGTTCAATCGCGCAGGCGGGCTTCCTACATGCTGGCGCTCGCAATCGATCGAAACGAGGGAGACCCATGATCGACCTGAACGGCCTGCTCGGTCGCGTGCTGAACGCCGGCGGCCAAATCCTCGACACGCCTGGCAAGAAGCTCGCCGCAGGCGGTGCCGGCGCGGCGCTGCTTTTCACCGAGACCGGACGCGACATCGCCGGCGCCGCCCTCAAGTACGGCGGCATCGCCGCGCTGGGCGGCCTTGCCTACTACGCCTGGCAGAAGCACAGGGCACGGCAGGAGGGCGGCGAGGCGGCGGATGCACCGGCGTCGGCGCGCGCGCTGCCGGCCAGTTTCGTCCCCTCGGCGCCGGCCGCGCAGGCAAGTCTGGCGCAGCTGCTGATCACAGCGATGGTGACCGCGGCCAAGGCCGACGGCACCGTCGATGCCGACGAACAGGGCAAGATCCTGGCGCACGCCGGCGAGCTGAAGCTGACCGACGAGGAGCAAGGCTTCCTCTTCGCCGAGCTCGGCAAGCCCTTCGACATGGAGCCGGTGGTGAAGGGCGCCCGCACGCCCGAGGTCGCGGCCGAGGTCTATGCCGCCTCGGTTCTCGCGGTAGGCCAACCCTCCCCTGCCGAGGCCCACTACCTGAAGCGTCTGGCACAGCGGCTCCAGCTGCCCGACGGCGTCGTGCGCGAGATCCACGCCGGGCTGGGCGTCGAGGGCGTATCGGTCTGATTTGACTGGCCGATAGCGGGGTTCGGCCAGCCATGGCCGAGCCCCTTCGCTCATCGGCCGGACAACTCATCGCGCACCGCAGCAATGCGGCCCTCGCCGCGCTTGGCAGGTGTTGCCGGCGAGGTTTAGCATTCCCACGTACCCCGGATAAGGGTTCAGCCAAGAGAGGTCCTGCCCATGTCGAATGAGGAGCGTGTCGCAGCGCTGAAGGCTAGGCATCAGGCCCTGGAGGAAAGGATCCAAGAGGAAGAGTCCCGTCCCCACCCGGACGACATCACCCTGCACCAGCTGAAGCGCGAGAAGCTCCGCATTAAGGACGAGATCGCCGGCATCGCTGCGCACTAGGCGCCCGACCGTCGACCGCCCGGCCGGCGTTCAGGGCGCCGGCGCCACGAAGGGACTCCATAAGCGCCCGCCTCTCCGGGCGAAGGTGGAGTTCGATTTTCCAGCCCTAAGCCTTTTCGAACAGCGCCGAGACGAAGAGCGTCGGCAAGTAGCCGCGCGAGAGATAGGCGCGTGGCTCCTTCAACGAGCCGAGCAGGCGCCGGTTCTCTTCGGCTGAGAAGACCAGTTGGAAGACCTTCGCCTCCATCCGGCGCGCCGCGAGGCTGAAATCGGGCGTGCCGTCGCGCGCCAGGCGCCAGGCGACGTCGTTGCTGGCGCCGCTGGTGAAGGCGTCGGCCAGCCTGAGCCCGGGAAAGAGCTCGATCAGGCCGGAGAGGGAAATCCGCCAGAGGTCGTCGGGGAAGGCGTGGAAGGCCTGCGACCAGGGCACCTGCACGAACAACAGCCCGCCCGGCGCCAGCAGCGCTTCGAGATTGGCCGCCGCCACCCAGGGGCGGCGCACGTGCTCCAGGAGGTGCGCGCAGACGATCCCGTTGAGCCGCTCCCCGCCGAGCGCCGGCGCCAGTGCCGCCTCGATCTCGGACAGGGGCGCGCAGAGGTCGAAGACCGCATCGACGTTGTCGCCGGGCTCGAGGTCGGCGCCGATAAAGCGCACACCCATGGCCGCGAGCCGGGTGCGCCAAGTGCGCGCCTGCGCGTCGATCATCTGCGCTCTCGCGCCGATCTGGCAGACCGGGCCCCTGAAACGCGCAGCCAGCTGCGCGATCTCCTGCTCGTAGGCGCTCTGCTGCAGCGTGAAGGTGGGCAGCTCCCGCGCGCTCTCGGCCAATACCTGCTCCTTCCCCGTAGCTTCCTTGCGCCAGCCTTGCCGGCAGCGCAACGCCCACTCCGCTCGCACCCACAGGACGGCAACTTGCCTGCTTTGCCATCCAGCCCGAGGCGTCGCGTGGACACCCGAGGGACCACTGACTACTTTGTTTCAACGCCGACGAAGAGACTCGCGCCCGCCGCCGCGAGCACCCGCGATCAGGACCGCCCGCCGCAATGCCCGACGCCGCCGTTACGCTCGACGACAAGTATACCCTGCAATCCGGCCGGGTCTTCCTGACCGGGACGCAGGCGCTGGTGCGGCTGCCGATGATGCAGCGCCAGCGCGATCTGGCCGCCGGCCACAACACCGCGTGCTTCATCTCCGGCTACCGCGGCTCGCCGCTGGGCGGCTTCGACCAGCAGCTGGTCCAGGCACGGCGCCACCTGAAAGAGCACCACGTCCATTTCCAGCCGGGCGTCAACGAGGACCTTGCCGCCACCGCGATCTGGGGCACGCAGCAGGCCGCGATTTTCGGCGACTGCAAGTACGACGGCATCTATTCGATCTGGTACGGCAAGGGGCCCGGCGTCGACCGCTGCGGCGACGTCTTCCGCCACGGCAACGCGGCCGGGTCCTCGAAGCTTGGCGGCGTGCTGCTGCTGGCCGGGGACGACCACGCCGCCAAGTCGTCGACCACGGCGCACCAGTGCGAATACGCCTTCATGGACGCGATGGTGCCGACGCTGTCGCCCGCCGGCGTGCAGGAGTTCCTCGACCTCGGCCTCTACGGCTGGGCGCTGTCGCGCTACTCCGGCTGCTGGGTGGGCTTCAAGTGCGTGACCGACACGGTGGAAGCCACGGCCTCGGTGTACGTCGATCCGCACCGCATCGAGATCAAGACGCCGGACGACTTCGAGATGCCGCCCGACGGCCTCAACATCCGCTGGAACGGCGCGCTCGACATGGTGGAGCAGGAAGAGCGGCTGCATTTCCGCAAGCTCTATGCCGCTCTCGCCTTCGCGCGCGCCAACGACCTGAACCGAACGATGATCGGCGGGCCGAAGCGCCGCTTCGGCATCGTCACCGCCGGCAAGTCCTACCTCGATGTGCGCCAGGCGCTGGACGAGCTCGGCATCGACGAGGCGCTGGCGCAGGAGATCGGCCTCTCGGTCTACAAGGTCGGCATGGTCTGGCCGCTGGAGCGTGAGGGCATCCGCCGCTTCGCCGAAGGGCTGGAGGAAATCCTCGTCGTCGAGGAGAAGCGCGCGGTCATCGAGAACCAGCTGAAGGAGCAGCTCTACGGCTGGCGCGACGACGTGCGCCCCCAGGTCGTCGGCAAGTTCGACGAGAACCGCAACTGGATCCTGCCGTCGAGCGGCGAGCTCTCCCCCTCGCGCATCGCCCAAGTGATCGCCCAGCGGCTGAAGCGCTTCCACGCCAGCCCGCGCATCGAGGAGCGGCTCGCTTGGCTCGCCCGCAAGGAGCAGGCCATCGCCCACGAGCCGGCGCCGATACGCCGCATTCCGACCTTCTGCTCCGGCTGCCCGCACAACACCTCGACGCGCGTGCCCGAAGGAAGCCGCGCGCTTGCCGGCATCGGCTGTCACTACATGGCGCAGTGGATGGATCGCGAGACGGCGACCTATACGCAGATGGGCGGTGAGGGTGCCCCCTGGGTCGGCCAGGCGCCCTTCTCCAAGACCAACCACGTCTTCCAGAACCTGGGCGACGGCACCTACTACCACTCCGGCATCCTGGCGGTGCGCCAGGCCGTCGCCGCCAAGGTGAACATCACCTACAAAGTGCTCTACAACGACGCCGTGGCGATGACCGGCGGCCAGTCGGTCGACGGCCCGCTCGACCCGGCGATGATCACGCGCCAGCTGCGCGCCGAGGGCGTGGGCGAGATCGCGGTGGTGACCGACGAGCCGGAGAAGTACCCCAGAGGGTACGACTGGGCCGAGGGCGTCACCGTCTACCACCGCAGCGATCTCGATGCCGTGCAGCGCCGCCTGCGCGAGATCCCCGGCGTGACCGCGGTCATCTACGACCAGACCTGCGCCGCGGAGAAGCGCCGCCGGCGCAAGCGCGGCACCTTTCCCGATCCGGCCAAGCGCGTGCTGATCAACGAGCTGGTCTGCGAGGGCTGCGGCGACTGCTCGGTCAAGTCGAACTGCGTCTCGGTCGTGCCGATCGAGACCGAGTTCGGCCGCAAGCGGGCGATCGACCAGTCGACCTGCAACAAGGACTATTCCTGCGTCGAAGGCTTCTGTCCCTCCTTCGTCACCGTGCACGGCGGCGCGCTCAAGAAGCGCACGAGCGGGAGCGTCGAGGTCGCCGCCTGGCCCGTGCTGCCGGAGCCGCGTCTCCCCGCGCTGATCGCCCCCTACAACATCCTGGTGACCGGCGTCGGCGGCACCGGCGTCGTCACCATCGGCGCCCTCCTGGGCATGGCCGCGCACATCGAAGGCAAGGGCTGCTCGGTCCTGGACCAGACCGGGCTGGCGCAGAAAGGCGGCGCGGTCATGAGCCACATCCGCATCGCGCCCCGGCCGGAGGACATCCATGCCGTGCGCATCTCGGCGGGCGGCGCCGACCTGCTGCTCGGCTGCGATCTCGTGGTCTCGGCCGGCACCGAGGCACGGGGCAAGCTGGAAGACGGCCGATCGACCGCGATCGTCGACACCTACGAGGCGATCACCGGCGAGTTCGCGCGCAACCCCGACTTCCGCATCCCGGGCCACCGCCTGCAGGAGCTGATCCGGCACGCAACGGGCGCGGAACGCGCCATCTTCGTCGATGCGCACGGGCTGGCGACGCGCCTGCTCGGCGACTCCATCGCCACCAACCTCTTCATGCTGGGCTTCGCCTATCAGCGCGGCCTGGTGCCGGTCAGCGCCGCCGCCATCGAGCAGGCGATCGAGCTGAACCGGGTCGCGGTGAAGTTCAACCAGCAGGCCTTCCTCTGGGGCCGTCGCGCGGCCGTCGATCTGGCGGCGGTCGAGCGAGTGGCGCGGCCGAAGGAGGAGGCCAGCGACCGTAAGCTCTCGCA
>DATEDK010000369.1:0-7189 GCA_035281685.1 Kiloniellales bacterium
GGTTGCGGCCAAGCGCGCCAGCACGGCTGCCTCCGCCTCGGTGGGCGGCCTGGCCGCCTGCAGGGCACCTCGACCGGCGAGCGCCGCCCAGGCCTGGTCGACAGCGTTGCCGGCTAGCAGCCAGCGGCCCTGGGCCAGCTCGGCCGCGAGGCGTTCGGCCAGACGCTGGGGCGCGATCAGGCAGGGCGACAGCAGGCTGCGGCCCCCGGGGTCGAGCGCCTCGGCGTAGACCTCGACGCGTTTGGCATCGAGCAGCAGCAGAAGATTGGCCTGGTCGCGTTCCGCCGGGTCGAGGGCGGCTGCCGCGACGGCGAAGGAACTGAGGCCCAGGATCGGCAGGTCCCAGGCGAGCGCCAGTCCCTCGGCGGCGGCGAGCCCGATGCGTACGCCGGTGAAGCCGCCGGGGCCGAGCGTGACGGCGATCGCATCCAGCCGGTCGAAGTCCTGCCCGGCCTCGGCCATGACGGCCTCGACCAGCGGCAGCAGACGCTCGGACTGGCCCCGGCCGAGTTGCTCGCGGCGGCTGGCCGCCACCTGGCCGGCGCTCCAGACCGCGGCCGAGCAGCTGTCGCCGGCGGCATCGATGGCGAGCAGCCTGCGCACCGTCGGCACTATTCGATGCGGCAGGCTTCGTCGAACGCCAGGCGCGGATTGCGCGGGAAGAGGCTGGAGCGGTCGCCGACGCCGAGGTTGATCAGGAAATTCGAGCGGAAACGTCCGTCCGGGAAGAAGGCCGCGTCGACCTTCGCGTTGTCGAAGCCGGACATCGGACCGCAGTCGAGGCCGACCGCGCGCGCCGCCAGGATGAAGTAGGCGCCCTGCAGCGAGCCGTTGCGGAAGGCCGTGGTCTCGGCATGCTTGGCCTTGCCGGCGAACCAGTTGCGCGCGTCGGGGTCGTGAAAGAGCCGCGGCAGCTCGTCATAGAAGCGCGTGTCGTAGGCGACGATGGCGGTGGCCGGCGCGGCCATGGTCTTGTCGCGGTTACCGGCGGAGAGCGCGGGCTTCAGCCTCTCCTTCGCCTCCTTGGAAACGACGAAGACGAGTCGCATCGGCTGACAGTTCGCCGAGGTGGGCCCCATCTTCGCGAGGTCGTAGGCTTGGCGCAGCCGGGCTGTATCGATCGGCTCGTCGCGGAAGCGATTGTAGGTGCGCCCCTCGCGAAAGATCTGGTCGAGCGCGGCATCGTCGAGCGCGGGCATGGCACGGTCCCTCCCGGCGGCAAGGGCACCGCTAAACTGGCGGCAGCCGCGGGGCGCGGCAAGCGCCGCCCGAAGCCGGGCTCAGATCACCCCGGACTCAGCCGCCCCTCTTGGCCAGCACCGTCACCCTCTCGGCGACCGCGCCCGAGGCGAGGCGGGCGCTCTCGTAGCGGTCGAGGTCGTTGTGCCGGATCAGCCGGCGCAGGTTTTCCGCATAGGCCTCGTTCTCGGCGTAGCGGCCGAGGAAGCCCGCCAGCACGCCGCCGTCCAAGAGCTGTCCCGCATCGCGCTGGCGCTGCCGCTCGGCGCGGAATTTCTTGTAGGCGGGGTGCGTGTTGAGGTTGTGCATGTAGGCGCGCACCGAGTGCATGAGGTCGGCGAAGGCGCGCGCGCGGTGATCCAGCGCCTTGCCGTCCTTGCGCGCGGTCATGCCCGGGCCGGCGCTCCAGGTGCGCTGGCCGAAAAGCGCGTTGCCGTCGCGCGCGTAGCGCGAGGTGCCCCAACCGCTCTCCTCGATCGCCTGGGCCAGGGTCAAGGCGACCGGCAGCGCGTCGACGCGCAGGAGGAGCTCCTCGAAGTCCCAGGGATCGGTCTCGTAGAGCGCGGCCACGCTGCGCAGCCAGGTCAGCTCCTCGGCGTTCAAAAGCTCGCCGGCATCGACCTTGTCGGCCAGCCGCTCGACGCGCTGGCGGTACTGGAGGATCTCCTCGTTGGCCATCAACACCAGCGGCAGCATCGCGCCGATGAAGGCTTCCTTGCGGCTGTCGGCGGCCTCGAGGCGGCGCAAGTCCTTGGGCAGCACGGAGGCGTAGAGCCGGGGTACGGTGCTGAGACCGCCGCGCACCGCGGCGAGATCGTAGCCGGCTGCCGCGAACTGCCCCAGCAGCAGTTCGGCCGAGTTCGAATCGACGAACTGCGTGATGGTCAGCGGGTTCGGCGGCGGCGGGGTGTAGAGCAGGTCGCCGCGCAACGGGCGGCTGTCAGCCAGCGCCGGCGGCGTCATGCTGACAAGTAGAGCCGCAGCGAGCCCGAAAAGGCTCGCCGTGAAACGGCTCGGCATGCACTCGGCGTCACACTGCGCGGACTGCGCAGGTGGCAGGCTTACTCTCATGGATCTCCCCTTCGCGAAGCCCCCGGGGCGGGGTGCGGGTGTCGCCGGGTCGCTCTCACCGCGCCGGCCATGAGTGACCCGGGCGGCCGCCGATCCGACGGATGCCATCAGGTGACGGCGCGCACCTCCACGACTTCCGGGATGTAGTGGCGCAGCATGTTTTCGATTCCCATCTTCAGCGTCGCCGTCGAGGACGGGCAGCCCGCACATGCACCGCGCATGTTGAGGTAGACCACGCCCCGCTCGAATCCGCGGAAGGTGATGTCGCCGCCGTCCTGCGCCACTGCCGGACGGACGCGCGTGTCGAGAAGTTCCTTGATCTGATCGACGATCCCGGCGTCCTCGGGCGCGAAAGCGCCGCCGTGCTCGGACTGCTCGCCGCTCGCCGCGCTCTCGGCCAGCGCCGGGCGGCCGGAGGTGAAGTGCTCCATGATGATGCCGAGCAGCGCCGGCTTCATCTGATACCAGTCGTTGGCCTCGCCTTTGGTGATGGAGACGAAGTCATGGCCAAGGAATACGCCCTCCACACCCTCGACCTGGAAGAGGCGCTGGGCGAGCGGAGAGCGCTCGGCCTCCTCGGCGCTGCGGAAATCGGCCGTGCCGCCCGGCAGCACCTCCCGGCCGGGGAGGAACTTGAGGGTCAGCGGATTGGGCGTTGCTTCTGTCTGAATGAACATGGGCCCCTGGACGTTCGCGCCACCGGCGACGAGCGCGCGGGGGCATATAGTTATTTTTGATTATTCCGACAAGAACAAGCCCGCCGATCGCGGTCTTTTTTGATCAACTTCGTGGCAAAAGGCGGGCAGGGCTGGATTTCCGGGGCCCGGTCAACTGCTGTCCCGGGCCTGTGGTGTGGCAAGTTCTACAATCATTACGCGCGCCGGCGTCATGCTGTGCGACTCTGTGTCGGCACTCCAATGCTCAGGAGATCGCGTCGACGCTCTCGTCGTCGAGGTTGCCGGGGACGATGGTGAGCGGCACCGAGAGCTTGGACACGAACTTGCCGGTCAAGGCCGAGATCAGCGGGCCAGGACCGCCCGCTTCGGTGCTGGCGCCCAACACCAGGATCGAGATCGACGGCTCCTCGGCGATCAGCTTCAGCAGCTCGTCGCGCCGGCTGCCCTCGCGCAGGTAGACGATCGGCACGTTGCCGGAGAGCTCCTGCACGGCGGCGGCGTGCTTCTGCATCAGGATCTCGGCCTCGTTGCGGGCCTCCTCGCGCATCAGGTCGCCCACGCCCATGAAGTGGCGGAACTCGGTCGGCTCGACCACGTGCAGGAGGGCGACGCGGCCGCCGGTGTGGCGTGCGCGCCGGCAGGCGAAGCGCAGCGCCACGCGCATCTCGGCGGTGTTGTCGACGACGACCAGGAAGACGCGCACCTGCTTCGGCGGGGTCGGGCTCGTGTCTTCGGTCATTGCCATCGCGAACGAGCTTAGCGGCTGACTATGGGCGGCGGAAGACGAGGTGCGCGATCCAGCCGGCCAGCAGCGCCACGACGATGGCGGCGATGCCGTAGAGCGGCGCCTGCTGCTGCGCGAAACTGTAGATCGCCGCCTCGAAGCCGATCTTGTTCACCACCAGCGGCAGGGTCTGCGCCGCCACCGCGACGCCATCCTCGAAGAGGTAGGCCTCGACCAGGTAGGTGCCGGTCGAGACCTTGGCCGGCAGCTCGAAGTCGACGCGGAACAGGCGCTGGTTCAGCAGCAGGACCTCGCCGGGCTCCACCCGATAGAGGCGGTCGCGCACCATCGCGCGCACCAGCGCCTCGCGCCACTCCTTCAACAGGTTCTCCGAGACGCGGCCGATCGCCTTCAGCTCGAGGTGGTCGATGCCGAGCTTCAGGCGCTTGCGCTCGCTCGCGTTGGCGATCTCCTCCAGCGGCTTCGTCGAGGCCACGGCATAGAAGCTCGGTGCCTGCACGAAGGTGAGCGCCGCGCTGTTCACCCAGACGCCCAGCACGGGACTCTTGCGGTAGAGCTTGGCCGGGCCGCTCGGTCCGCGCACCACGACGACCACCTCGCCCTCCCCGTCGATCGAGCCGAAGACCAGGATGCGCGTGCCGGAGAAGCCGGTGGTGATGCCGACCAGGTGGTCGTCGACGTCGGCCACGATGTCCGCCGCGGCCGGTCGCGCCAGCGCCAGCAGCAGGAGCAGCAGGAGCGTGGCGCGGCTCATGTCGTCGCCAGGCTGTAGATGTCGAGCGGCGCCGTGAAGAGGTCGATGACCAGCTTGGTGCCGACCCCCAGGACCAGGAGCGCCAGCGACAGGCGCAGCGCGTCGCCCTGCATCCTGGCGCCGACACGGGTGCCGAACTGCGCGCCGATCACCGAGCCCAGCAGCAGGATCATCGCCAGCACGACATCGACGGTCTGGTTCTGCGCCGCCTGCAGGAAGGTGACGTTGGCCGCGACGAAGATGATCTGGAAGAGCGAGGTGCCGATGACTACGGCGGTCGGCATGCCGAGCAGGTAGATCATCGCCGGCACCAGGATGAAGCCGCCGCCCACGCCCATGATGGCCGAGAGCACGCCGACGCCGAAGCCGACGGTGATCGGCAGGATCGCCGAGATGTAGAGCCGCGACCGGCGGAAGCGCATCTTCAAGGGCAGGCCGTGCACCCAGTGGTGCTGGTGCAGCTTGCGCCGGGTCGGCACCTTGCGCCGGCGCCGCAGCACGGCGCGGCTCGATTCCAGCAGCATGAGGGCGCCGACGATGCCGAGCGTGGCGACGTAGGTGAAGGAGATGACGATCTCGATCTGGCCGAGCCCGCGCAGCACCGAGAAGAGCGCCACGCCCACGGTCGAGCCGGCGAAGCCGCCGGCCAGCAGCACCAGGCCCATCTTGAAATCGACGTTGCCGCGCGACCAATGCGCGAGCACGCCGGAAACCGAGGTGGCGACGACGGAGTTGGCCTGCGTGGCGACGGCGACCTGCGGCGGCACGCCGATGAACAGCAGGAGCGGCGTCATCAGAAAGCCGCCGCCGACCCCGAAGAGGCCGGACAGAAAGCCGATCAGCGCGCCGATCCCCAGGAGCAGGAAGACGTCCAGCGAGATCTCGGCGATCGGCAGGTAGATCTGCATCTTGCTTCGGCGAATCCCGATCGCGGCCCTTGCCGAGCCGGGCAGGCCGCGCAGATTTTTTCCCCTCTGCACAAGAGATTAGAACTCCGCTTCGCGTCGGGGCAATGTCCGAAGCCCCGCCGCGGCGCCGGATTCGCGGGCTAAGATTGACGCATGGGCAAGATCGTCTGGATCGCCTCCTACCCGCGCTCGGGCAACACCTGGGTGCGCTACTTCCTGATGACGCTGGTGGGCCGCCTGCGCGGCGAGACCGCGCCGCCCGACATCAACCGGCTCTATCGCTTCAGCACCTGGGACGCGCTCAACATCTGGTGGGCCAAGCCGCTGGGCAAGCTGCCCTCGGACGCCAGCAAGCCCGAGGTGGCGGCGCTGCGCACCCGCGTGCAGGCCGAGATCGCGGCCGAGGGCCCGCCCATCAACTTCGTGAAGACCCATTCCCTGAGAGGCCGTTCGCACGGCCATCCGACGATCAATCCGGCGGTGACCGCGGGCGCGGTCTACCTGGTGCGCAACCCGCTCGACATCGCCGTTTCCTCGGCGCGCTACCTCAACCTCTCGCCGGAGGCGGCGGTGCAGCGCCTGAACGAGCGGGGCTACGAGACCTTCAACCAGGGCGCCGGGGTCTACGAGCCCTACGGCTCGTGGAGCGAGAACGTCGAGTCCTGGACCGCGCGCGGGGAGCCGGTCGTGCTGGTGCTGCGCTACGAGGATCTGCTGGAGAAGGCCGAGGAGAGCTTCGGCCGGCTGGCCCGCCACGTCGGCTTGAAGCCGCCGCCCGCTGCGCTGCGGGCCGCCATCGAGGCCAGCGCCTTCGCGCGCATGGCCGAGCAGGAGAAGACGAAGACCTTCATCGAGCGGCCGCCGAGCGCCCGGCGCTTCTTCGAGTCCGGACGTGCCGGGCAGTGGCAGGAGGGGCTGCCAGCCGAGCTGGCGGAGAGCATCGTGAAGGCGCACGGACCCACGATGCGAAGGTTTGGGTATCTGACTAACTAACCTCTTCCTCGGGCCATGGGGCTCAGCTACTTGGCCCCTGGGTCCCGGCTCTCGCTACGCTCGGCCGGGATGACAGCTTTGGGTTTGGCACAGGTCTCCCTCGGGAGGAGGTGATTTTACGATCGCAGGAACCCCACGACGCGATAGACCTCCTCCATCACCGGCGCGGAGAGCACGCGGGCGCGGTCGGCGCCGTCCTTCAGCACGGCGTCGACGTGGCCAGGGTCGGCCAGCAGGCGCTTCATCTCCGTTCCGACCGGGCCGAGCCTGGCGACCGCGAGCTCGGTCAGGCGCTGCTTGAAGTGCGAGAACTGCGCGCCGGCAAACTCGCTCATCACCTGCCTGAGCGACTCGCCCGAGAGAGCCGCGTAGATACCGAGCAGGTTGTAGCACTCCGGGCGCGACTTACGGGTTTCCTCGGGGACCTCGCCCTCGTGGGTAAGCGCCTCGGGCCCAGGCAGCGGATGGGGATCGGTGGTCGCCTTGCGGATCTTGTTGGCGATCTGGTCCGGCCCGTCGGTCATCACGATCCGGCTCATGTCCGAAGGATCGGACTTCGACATCTTCTTGGTGCCGTCGCGCAGGCTCATGACCCGCGTCGCCTCGCCCAGGATCAGGGGCTCGATCGAGGGGAAGAGCTCGACGCCATAGTCGTGGTTGAACTTCTGCGCGATGTCGCGCGCGAGTTCGAGGTGCTGCTTCTGATCCTCGCCCACCGGCACGTGTGTCGCCTTGTAGGCAAGGATGTCGGCGGCCATGAGGTTCGGATAGACGTAGAGGCCGGTCGAGGCCTTCTCGCGGT
>DATEDK010000370.1:0-2919 GCA_035281685.1 Kiloniellales bacterium
CGACGCAAGCCTGCTCTTGATGCACGAGCTGGGCTTCCTGCCGCCCGACGATCCGCGTTTCGCCGCGACCGTGGCTGCGGTGGAGCGCCGGCTGAAGCGCGGGCACCACCTCTTCCGCTACGTCTCGCCCGACGACTTCGGCGAGCCGAAGACCGCCTTCACCGTCTGCACCTTCTGGTACATCGAGGCCCTGGCGGCCATGGGCCGGCAGGAGGAGGCGCGCGCGATGTTCGAGGAGGTCCTCGCCTGCCGGAACCCGCTCGGCCTGCTATCGGAGGATATCGATCCCGCCACCGGCGAGCTTTGGGGCAACTTTCCCCAGACCTACTCCATGGTCGGGCTCATCAAGTGCGCCATGCGTCTGAGCCAGTCCTGGGAGGACGCCTTCTGAGGTGTGCATCATCACCTCGGCGCGCGTGACGCGGTCGAGCCGCTCGAGGAAGCCGCGCAGCCAGGCGTGGCAATCCTGCCGCTGGATCCGCTCGTAGAGCGCCGCGTGGCGCCGCCGGCGCTCGGTGCGACCCATCTGCAGCGCCTGCATCAGCGCCAGCGCCACGGCCTCGGTGTCGAGCGGATTGACGATCAGCGCCTCGCCCAGTTCCTCGGCGGCGCCGGCGAATTGCGAGAGCACGAGCACGCCCGGGTCCTCGGGATCCTGGGCCGCTATGTACTCCTTCGCCACCAGGTTCATGCCGTCGCGCAGCGGCGTCACCAGGCCGACCTCGCTCGCCCGGAACAGCGCCGCCAACTTGCGACGCGAGACGGCGCGCACGATGAAGCGCACCGGCTGCCAACTGATGTCGGAGAATCGGCCGTTGATGCTGCCGGCCAAACTCTCGACCTCAGCGCGGATCTCGGCATAGGCCGTGAGTCCCTCGCGGGTCGGCGGCGCAATCTGCAGGAAGTTCACCTTCTGGTGCAGCTCGGTCGTCCGCTCCAGCAGGAGGCCGAAGGCCCGCAACCGGTTGGGCAGGCCCTTGGAGTAGTCGAGACGATCTACGCCAACGATCTGCTTGCGGCCGAGCTGCCGCCGCCGCGCATGGTCCTCGGCTACGTCCTTGGCCTTGCTCTCGGCCAGGGCTTCGAAGGCGGCCACGTCGATCCCGATGGGGAAGGCATCGACCGCCACCGACTTGCCGTCCATCGCAATCTTGCCCGGCGACAGGGTCGCGGTGCCCAGCCGTCGAAAGTAGCCCAGCAGGTTCTCCAGATAGCCCTGCGTCTGCAGCCCGATTACGTCATAGTGCAGCAATGCCTCGGTCAGCCAAGCCGCGTCGGGCGTCGCGGCGAAGATGTCGGCGGGCGGAAAGGGTATGTGCAGGAAAAAGCCGATCGGCAGCGTGCAGCCGAGCCGCCGCAGCTCCCAGGCCAGCGGGATCAGGTGGTAGTCGTGCACCCAGATGCGGTCGTCGGGACGGAGGTGCTTGACCAGCGCACGCGCCAAACGGTGATTCACGCCCTTGTAGGCGGCGAAAGCGGCGTCGCTGTAGCGCACGAGATCCAGGCGGTAGTGAAAAAGCGGCCAAAGCACGTTGTTGCCGTAGCCGAGGTAGTAACCGTCGTATTCCTCTTGGGAGAGAGGGATGCCAAGCGTCTCGAGCTTCCCCTCGACGTCGTGGCGCGGCGCGCCGGACTTGCTGATTTCACCGCTCCAGCCGAACCAAAGCGCGCCTCGTTCGCTGAGCGCATCCACAAGCGCCACCGCGAGACCGCCAGCCTGCGCGCCCCGCCGCAGCTTCGCCACTCGATTGGAAACCACTACCAGGCGCCCCGCGCCCGCTACCGCGGCCCCGCGACCCCCGCTCGCCGTAACGGCACTAGCGAGCGAATCTTCGATCGCACCATCCATCGACTATTGGTCCCTTCCCAACTTCTTATTCTTGCTTCGCAACCTCCACGGTCTCGCCCCGCCCGCTCTCTTGGCCGCGCAGTGGGGCCGGCGCCTTGCAAATGCGGTCCGACTGCCTTCTGGACAACTCTCTTGCTAAACGATTGTTCCCACAGAAAGCAGATGCACCTTTGACAGGATAGCACAGGCAGCCCCAGGTACAGCCTTATGGATTTGACGAATGTGAAAACCCTGCTGGACGAACTGCGCTTCGATGCCGCAGGTCTGGTGCCCTGCATCGCGCAGGCGAGCGGCACCGGCGAGGTGCTGATGCTGGCCTGGATGAACGAGGCCGCGCTCCGCCGGACGCTCGAGACGGGCCAGGTGACCTACTGGTCGCGCTCGCGCCAGTCGCTCTGGACCAAGGGCGAGACCTCCGGCCACCGCCAGCGGCTCGTCTCGCTCAGGCTCGACTGCGACGGCGATGCGCTGCTGCTCGAGGTGGAGCAGGAAGGGCCGGCCTGCCACACCAACCGCCGCTCCTGCTTCTTCCGCAAGCTGGCCGACGGCGCGCTGGTCGTCGAGGAACGCCCCTGGTGAGCCAGGCCTTCGACGAGGTGGTCGAGGCCTTCGAGCTGTTCGACGACTGGGAGGACCGCTACCGCTACCTGATCGAGCTCGGCCGCAAGGAGACCGGTCTGCCGGAGGCCGCCAAGGTGCCGGCAAACAAGGTCGAGGGCTGCGTCAGCCAAGTCTGGCTGACCCAGCAGCGCCGCGACGACGGTGCGCTGGTGCTGCGCGGCGACAGCGACGCGCACATCGTGCGGGGCCTGGTGGCGGTGCTGCTGCGTCTCTTCAGCGGGCGGCGGCCGGAGGAGATCCTGGCGGTCGATGCGCGCCGCGAGCTCGGTCGGCTCGATCTGGAAGGGCACCTGACGCCCAGCCGCTCCAACGGGCTCTTCGCGATGGTCGGCCGCGTCCGCGCCCTCGCCAGCGCAGCGCTGGCGCGGTAGCTCAGGCACGGCGCGCCGTCGAGCGGCGTCCCTAACCATCGCTACTCTTTCGCCCTTGTGGCGCCTTCTTTTCGCTCG
>DATEDK010000371.1:0-4095 GCA_035281685.1 Kiloniellales bacterium
CGGTTCAGGTAAGCACGGGCACCTTCCTGGATGGCGGCGGCGATCTCCTGCATGCGCTGCGTGCCGGCCGGCGAGGCCAGGACCGAGCGCGCGGTGACCACGCCATAGACGAGCGCGAGCGCGCCGCAGACGAGCGCGAAGATGAGAGTCGCAGACATGATGGGCGGGTTCCCCTTCGGAAAGCGGGCCTCGCTTCATTTTCCGGCCGGGGTTCTGCCGGTTTGGCCGAGGCCCTATAGGGCGGCCACCCCCTCGGCAGCCGCCGGCAACAGGAAAGCGTGCGCCCGGCCAGGCAAGCGGCGGAGCGGCGCGGATACATGCCAGAAGGTCCGGAAGGGTGCAACCGCCTTACCCGGGAAGGCGACACTGGATCGCAGTCGGCGCGGGAACCGCGCTGGGCCTTCGTCGCTCAACAAAGCTGTCGGAAAGCGCGAAGCGCTTATCCGGGATGACAGGCAAATCTTGCAATAGTCCATAAGGGGCAGGTGAGTTGGAGGGCGTTGATTCGAGCTGAGCGGACGATGCTCACGCCTCGGGCAGGACGATGAAGAAGCTGCAGCCGAGCCCCGGCGGCTCGTAGTCGACCGGCGACAGCGGCACGGTCACCAGCGGCGCAGCCTCGCCCAGGCTCCGATAGAGGCCATCGCGCTCGTTCAGCGGCTCTTCGGCGACGAACATCTGCGTGGTGAGGCGCCGTCCGTCCAGGGTCTCCACTTTCACATGGACATGTGGCGCGCGTCCCGCATAGGCGACCGGCCGGATCGTGCGGAAATGGCCGATCCCCTCCTCGTCGGTGAAGAGTCGGCCATAGCCCTGAAAGCCGCTGTCGCGCTGGCCGCCGGCCGACGGATGGCGGTAGACGCCGTTGGCGTCGCACTGCCAGATCTCCACCAGCGTGCCGGCAAGCGGCACGCCGTTGACATCCTCCACCAGCACGAAGAGGTGCAGCGGTTCGCCCTGTGCCGGCGCCGTCTGGTCGGCGACACGCAGCAAATCAGGATCGCTCTCGGCCGGCAGCTCTTCGGGATAGAAGGGACCTTCGGTCATCGCCGGAGTGGGCTGCCGGTCGGCGCGCAGCGGCTTCGGCAGCACGCTGCCGATCGCCAGCGCAAAGGAGCCGCGGAGCAGGGTCCGCCTTCGCCAGTCGTGCCACATGCGCGCTCTCCTCGGGCCCCATGCTGAGCAGCTCTGCGTGGCCGGACGATGACGGCCTCAGGGCGTCGGGACCGCGACCGGCCGTCGCACCAGCTGCCAGAGGATGGCGAGGAACGTGATCCCGAGCGCGGGCAACACGCCGATGTTGACCCAGTTCCAGCCCCCCGCCTGAAAAACCAGACCGGAGGAGAGAGCGGTGGTCGCGGTGGTGCCCCAGACGAGGAATTCGTTGGTCGCCTGCACCTTCGTGCGCTCGCTCGGGCGATAGGTCTCGGTCAGGAGCGTAGTGCCGCCGATGAAGAGGAAATTCCACCCGACCCCGAGCAGGATCAACGCTGACCAGAAGTGCCAGAAGCTCAGACCGTGCAGGTTGATCGCCGCGGCCGCCATGATGACAGCGGCGCCCACCGCCATGATGCGCAGCACGCCGAAGCGCTTGATCAGGTGGCCGGTGAAGAACGACGGCACGTACATGCCGAGCACGTGCCATTGGATCACCCTCGAGGAGTCGCTGAAGCCGAAGCCGCAGCCGTCCATCGCCAGCGGCGTCGACACCATCAGGAGATTCATCGACCCATAGCCGATCATGGCGCCGAGCGCGGCGACGATGAACTTCGGCTGGCGCACGATCTCGCCCAGCGGCCGCGCCGGCAGCGAGTCGGCGACCGGCGCACTGGCCGCCGGCGGCGGCTGAAAGCGCAGGGTCAGGAGGATGGGGAAGATCAGCAGGCTGAGGCAGGCGATCGCCAGCAGGCTCCCGGCGAAGGTGAAGGGCAGGAAGAGATCCTTGCCGAGGTCTGCCAGCCAGGGGCCGGCGATGGCGGCGATCACACCGCCCGCCAGCACATAGGAGATGGCGCGGCTGCGGAAGGCCGGCTCGACGATCTCGCTGGCGGCGAAGCGGTAGTAGTTGGCATGGCCGGCGGCCACGCCGTAGAGAGCGAAGGCGAGCGCCAGCAGCCAGAACCAGCCCTGCCAGAGCGCCAACGCGCCGAGCAGCCCCGCCACGACGCCGCATCCGGCGCCGAGCGCGAAGCCGGCCTTGCGGCCGTAGCGGCCCATCAGCATCGAGGCCGGGATCGAACTCGCCATCACGGCGAAGTAGAGGCAGGCGAGCGGCAAGGTCGCGAGCCCCGGCTGGTCGCCGGCCAGCAGTCGTCCGGCCAGCGCCGCCACGGTCATGATGAGCGTGAGCGCGATCTGATTCATCGACATGCAGGCCGTGAGGCGCAGGATGCGGGAAAGGGAGGTGCTCGCCATGCGGCCTTATAACCAATCGGCGCTGTGGAACAACGGCTCTAGAAATGCGTCCAGCCGGCGCGCGCCAGGGCGATCGCCTTGTCATCCCGGTCCAGCACCTCGACGCCCTCGCCCGCCATCATGTAGCCGATGTCGGTCAGCGGCAGCGCCAGCTCCTGCGCCAGCGCCTCGATCGCCGGCGCCTTCTCCGGCGCGGCGGTGAAGCAGAGCTCGTAGTCGTCGCCACCGGTCAGGAGCAGCGGGAAGAGCCCGAGGTTCTCCGCCAGCGCCTCGCGCGCCGCCAGCGACAGCGGCACGCGCTTGGCCTTCACGCGCGCCGCCAATTTCGAGGTGCGCGCGATATGGCCGAGATCGGCGACCAGGCCATCGGAGACGTCGAGGCAGGCGTGCGCGAGACCGTGGCGCGACAGCGCCTGGCCGAGTGCCACGCGCGGCGTCGGGCGGTGGTAGCGCTCGGCCAGCGCCTCGGCCGCCTCGCGCGAGATGCCGTGCAGCCGGTGCGTCAGCACCAGGAGGCCGAGCGCGCCGTCGCCGATCGCGCCCGAAACGTAGATGCGGTCGCCGGCGCGGGCACCGGAGCGGCGGAGCGCGCGGCCGGGCGTCACGTGCCCCAGCGCCGTCAGCGACAGCGTCAGCGGTCCGGGCGTCGCGGTCATGTCGCCGCCGAGCACGGCGAGGTCGAAGCGCTGCTGATCCTCGGCCAGCCCCTTGGCGAAAGCCGCGACCCAGGACTCCTCGATGTCCTTCGGCCAGGCGCAGGTCAGCAGGTAGCCCAGCGGCGTCGCGCCCATGGCGGCGAGGTCGGAGAGGTTCACGCGCAGCAGCTTCTGCGCCACGCCGCCGGCAGCGTCGTCCGGCAGGAAGTGCACGCCCGAGACCATCGCATCGGCGGTCAGCACGAGTTAGCGACCGGGCGGCGGCGTCAGCACGGCGGCGTCGTCGACGAGCCCCAGCGCAGCCGGCTGACCCTTGGCCAGTGGCGCGAAGTAGCGCGCGATCATTTCGAACTCGCCGATCACCGCGTATGCCCGCCCGACTTGGCGGAGTCCCCGGGCTCGAACTCCTCGGGCCTCAGCTCGTGCGCCAGCCGGTCGAGCAGCGAATTGACGAAGCCCGGCTCCTTGCCGCCGAAGAAGGCGTGCGCCACTTCCATGTACTGTGTGATCACCACCTTCGCCGGCGTTTCCGGGACGTCGGCCAACTCGTGGATCGCGGCACGGAAGAGCGTCAGCAGCAGCGTCTCGATGCGCTCCAGCGGCCAGTCCTCCGGCAGCACGCCCGCCAGCATGTTGTCGCTGTCCTCGGCGGCGCGGGCGGCGCCGGCGACGAGCGCGCGGAACAGCTTGCGGTCGGCGTCGGCCAGCGAGAGGCCGTCGACCTCCTCCTTGAGGCGCTCCTTCAGGAACTGCTCGACCACCTCCTCGACCGTGGCGTCGCTCATTGCCAGCTGGTAGAGCGCCTGCACGGCGGCGAGCCGCGCCGCCAGCCGGCGCTGCCCAGGTGCCGGCGCCGGCTTGGCCGAAGCCGCGCTCATGAGCGCGCGAAGCGGCGGCGGATCGCCACCAGCCCGAGGCAGGCGCGCGCCGCGTCGCCGCCCTTGTCCTGCTCGTCGGGCCGGGCCCGCGCCCACGCCTGCGCCTCGTTCTCCACCGTCAGGATGCCGTTGCCGATCGGCAGGCC
>DATEDK010000372.1:0-8450 GCA_035281685.1 Kiloniellales bacterium
GACGCGCGCAAGAGCCGCTACGCCGACTGGCGCGACCTCATGGGCTACTGCGAGAACTCAGCCAACCCGGTCGGCCGCTACCTGCTCGCGCTGCACGGCGAGACCGACCCCGCCGCCTACGCTGCCTCCGATGCGCTCTGCTCAGCCTTGCAGGTGCTGAACCACCTGCAGGACTGCGGCGACGACTACCGCAACCTCGACCGGGTCTACCTGCCGCAGGACTGGATCGCCGCCGCCGGGGCGCGCACCGAAGACCTCGGCGGCAAGGCACTGACGCCGGCGCTCCGCTCCGTGCTCGACCGCACCTTGGCCGCGACGGACGAGCTCATCGCCGGCGCGCGGGCCCTGGCGGGACTGCTCGCGCCGCGCCGTCTGGCGATGGAGTCCGCCGCGATCTGGCGCATCGCCAGGCGGCTCTCGGCGCTCCTGAAGGCGGCCGATCCGCTGGCAGCACGGGTCAAGCTCAGCAAGGCGCAGTTCCTCGCCTGCGGCCTGGGTGGTTCGCTGGCCGCGACGCTGCGCATCGCCGAGGGGCGCCGGCCGTGACCGCTGGGACTGCTGGGGAGACCGCCGGCGCTCAGGCGCACGTCGATGCGGTCGTCGGGCGCTCGAAGACCTCTTTCCTCGCCGGCATGCGCATCCTGCCGCGGCCCCGGCGCGAGGCGATGTACGCGATCTACGCCTTCTGCCGCGAGGTCGACGACGTCGCCGACGAGCCCGGTCCCTTGCCGGAAAAGCTGCGGGAGCTGGCGCTCTGGCGCGCCGAAGTCGAGGCGCTCTTCGCCGGCCGTCCGACCCGGCCGACCACCCGGGCGCTGCTGCGCCCCTTGGCCGACTATCGCCTGCCGAAGGCCGAGTTCCTCGCCATCATCGACGGCATGGAGATGGATGCGCGCGGCCCCATCGTGGCGCCCGATGCGGCAACGCTCGCGCTTTACTGCCGCCGCGTCGCCGGCGCGGTCGGCCAGCTCTCGATCCGCGTCTTCGGCGCCACCGGCGCCGATGCCGAGGCCCTGGCGATCGCCGAGGGCGAGGCGCTGCAGCTCACCAACATCCTGCGCGACCAGGCGGAGGATGCGGCCGACGGCCGGCTCTACTTGCCGGCCGAAGCCCTGGCCGCGGCCGGCATCGCCGAGCGCGATCCCGGCGCGGTGCTGGCTCACCCGCAGATCGGCGAGGCGCGCCGCCTGGTGGGCGAGCAGGCGCAGCTGCGCTTTGCCGAGAGCCGCGCGCTGATCGCCCGGCTGCCGCGCGCGGCGATCAAGCCGGCGATCCTGATGCTCGAGGTCTATTGGCGCCTCTTCCGCCTGATGCAGGACCGCGGCTGGCAACAGGTGCTGCCGCGCGTGCGCCTCTCGAAGCCGCGCAAGCTCTTGGTGCTGCTGCGCTACGGTTTGATCTAGGAGAGGTGTAGCAATAGCGGCAGAACGGGTCGCGTCGTGGCAGGCGGCGGCGGCATGGGAAGCGATGAAGCAGCAGAGACGCCTCGCGGCCATCGTCTCAATCGACCTGGCCGGCTACAGCCGGCTGATAGGCCAGGACGAGGCCGGCACGCTGTCGGCCCTCAAGGCCTTGCGGCAGGAAGTGATCGACCCGGGTATCGCCGCCCGCGACGGGCGCATCGTCAAGTCGACGGGCGACGGACTCCTGCTCGAGTTTCATAGTGTGGTCGATGCCGTCGTCTGCGTCGCGGAGATGCAGAACGCACTCGCAAGCCGAAACGCGACGCTTTCCACCGAGCGTCGCATGGACTTCCGCGCCGGCGTCAACCTCGGCGACATCATCATCGACGGCGACGACATCTTCGGTGACGGCGTCAACGTCGCGGCTCGACTCCAGGCAATCGCGCCTCCCGGCGGCATGATGGTTTCGGAGCCCGTGTTCGAGAGCGTTGGCAACAGGAGCGGTATCGCGTTCGCCGATGCCGGCGTCCATCAGCTGAAGAACATCGCTCATCCGGTGCGAACCTATCGGTGGCTGCCCGGAGTCGAAAGCGCGGCCCTGCCGCGCTGGCGCAGGTGGCGCCATAAGCCTGCAGGAGTCGCAGCGTGGACGCTCGCCGCGCTGGTCCTTGCGGCGGTTGGTGCCGGCCTCTGGCAACTGGCCGGTCCATCACCGGATTCGACCGCAGTGCGCGCACCGGCCGAGGTTTCGACGGAGGCAACGAAAGATCAGCAACGGATCGGCGTTGCCGTTCTGCCGTTCATCAATCAGAGCGGGGATCCATCGCAGGAGTATTTCAGCGACGGTCTGACCGAGGACGTGATCTCGGCGCTTGGCCGCTTCTCCTCGCTGACCGTGATGTCGCGCAACGCCGTGTTCTCCTACAAGGGCAAGCAGGTGAAGCCGGCGGACATCGGCCGCGAATTGGGGGTGCAGTATCTCGTCGAGGCCAGCGTGCGCCGCTCGGGCGAACGCATCCGGGTCAGCGCGCAGCTGACCGAGGCGTCCACCGGCCAGCTGCTGTGGTCGCAGCAGTACGAGGAGGCGCTGAGCGACGTCTTCGCCGTGCAGGATGCGATCTCGCAGAACGTCGCGGGCGCGCTGGCGGTCAGCCTGACCAAGGCGGAACAGCAACGTGCGATGGCCAAGGCGCCGGAGAATCTCGATGCCTACGATCTGGTGCTTCGCGGCCGCGAGCGGCTTTGGCTGGGCACCCGCGCCGGGAATCGCGAAGCCAGGCAGCTCTTCGGCCGGGCGGCCGAGGCGGATCCCGACTATGCCGCGGCCTACGCCTGGCTGGGCCGCGCCTATCTGGACATGGCGGATCTCGGATGGGTCGAGGATGTCGCCGGCACCGTGGATCGCGCCTTCGACCTTGCCAAGAAGGCGCTGTCGCTTGACCCCGACAACGTCGAGGCGCTGAGCGTGCTGGGTTCCGCCCACGCACGGCGGACCGAGTACGATGAGGCGCTGGCCGCCAGCGAACGCCTGCTGGAGATCAATCCGAGCGACGTGCGCGGCCTCTTCGGCCGCTTGTCGGTGCTGCTTTGGCTGGGACGGATCGACGAGGCCATCGAGGCAGGAGAGCAGGGCTTTCGCTTCGATCCCAATCCTGCCGCAACCTCGGTGTTCAATCTCGGGCTCGCATACTACGAGGTCAGACGGCACGCAGATGCCATCCGGGTGCTGGAGCGGGGTGCGGCGCGCTTCCCCGACAACTGGAACATCCGGGCGGCTCTGGCTGCCGCCTACGCGCAGGAGGGCCGCCTGGCCGACGCAGCCGATGCGCTCGAGGCGCTGCGCCGGCTCAATCCCTTCTTCAACCTCGCCGAGTTCGGAGACCGCTTCCAGGACCCCGAGCTGCAGGCCTATCTGCAGGAGGGAATCCGGAAGGCCGGCTGGCAGTAGCGCTCAGAAGGGCTGGTTCTTGAGCTCCTGCCAGTTCTCCTGCGCCTTCGAGATCAGCGCCTGCGGATCGCTGTCCATCTCGGGCGGCACTGCCGTACCGGCAAAGACGTAGAGCTTGCCGTCGATGATGCGCCACAACAGCGGGTTCGCCTCGACCTTGACGCCCTTCGAAAGGCCCTTGGTACAGGCGCCCGCGAACTGCGGTGCATAGCGATCCGGATCCGCCAGGAACAAACCCTGGTGTTCCATCGAAGCGAAGCGGTAGCGGACCTCGTCGAAGACCGTCTCGAACTCCGGCGAGCCTTCCATCGGCTGGCCGATCACGAAGTAGGCCACGGGATCGTAGCCCTTCAATGCCAAGTGCAACGTCGAGCCGCTTTGTGTCTGCGCGGCTTCCGGCAGCACGGCCGCGAACGCGAGCGCCGTAGTCAAGAGCAGCAGGCTTCGCCGATGCAGCATGGGAGCAGCTCCTGATTATTGCCCCCTTGGCGGTCATCCTAGCATGGCAGCAGCGGTGCGTGTTGACGTCTCTTCCCAACCGAGCAAGGGCCCTCACCCTGTCCCTCTCCCCCTTCGGGGGCGAGGGGAGCCCTGGCCCCATGGCGACGCTGCCGTCCCCTCGCCCCGCGAAAGCGGGGAGAGGGACAGGGTGAGGGGCTGTTGGTGTCTGTCCCCGAATCGTAACGGTCCGGCCCTAGGCTCCGCGCGCGAAGGAGCAAGGCCATCCTCGAGGGGTTCTATCACTGGGCGATGCGGGCGGCGGCCGGGCGGCGCGCGATGCAGGCCGTCGGGCTGGTCTCCTTCAGCGAAAGCGCGATCCTGCCGATCCCGATCGATGCCGTGATCATTCCGGTCATGCTGGCCGACCGCAGCAAGGTCTGGCCGGTCGCCTGGCTCGCCACCTGGACCTCGGTGCTGGGCGGCGCGGTCGGCTATGCGCTCGGCTGGTTGCTCTACGAGACCGTGGTGGCCTGGCTGATCGACTTCTATGGGTGGCAGGAAGCTTTCGCTGAGGTCCAGCAGGACTTCCACGAGCAGGGCGCGCTCATCGTCGCGATCGGCGCGATCACGCCGGTGCCCTACAAGCTGGTCGCCATCGCCAGCGGCGTCGAGCAGCTCGACTTCGCTCTCTTCATGCTGGTCTCGGTCGTCGGCCGCGCCGCCCGCTTCGTCTTCTTCAGCGGCCTCGTCTGGTATTTCGGTCCGGCGGTCCGCCGGATCATGGACCGCAATGCCAAGTGGGTCGGCTGGGTGGTGCTGGCCACGCTGGTCTTGGGCTTCGTGATCGTCGGCTGGCTGGTCTAACCGACGAAGGCGGGAACCGGCAGCCCCGGCACCGGCGGGTCCACCGCGAAGAGCGAGCCGGAGAGCGGCGCCGTCTCCGTCATGCCGTCGCCGGAGGTGGTGACGTAGAGCGTCGCGAGCTTCGGCCCACCGAAGATCGGGCAGGTGACTCGAGGCGCCGGGATCGCCACCTTGTGCGTGCGCTTGCCCTCGGCGTCGTAGCGCGTGAGGCAGCCGCCATCCCAGTGCGCGACCCAGAGCCCGCCCTGCGCATCGGAGCAGATGCCGTCGGGCAGGCCCTCGCTGCCGTCGAAGTGGACGTGGACTCGGCGGTTGGAGAGCCGGCCGCTGCCGCCGTCGAAGTCGTAGGCCAGCACGTCGCCCGGCATCATGTCGACGAAGTACATGACCTTGCCGTCGGGCGACCAGGCGAGGCCGTTCGAGCAGGCAAAGCCGCTGTCGATCTTCGCCACGGTCTTGCCGTCGTAGCGATAGAGACTGCCGGTCGGCTCGACCGCCGCCTGGTGCATGGTGCCGAACCAGAAGCGGCCCTGCGGGTCGACCTTGCCGTCGTTGGGGTTGTTCTCCGGCCGGTCGGCCTCGGCGGCGGCGAGGCGGGTGGCCTTGCGCACGCCAAGCTTCAGCCCGAAGAGCTGCTTGCCGGCCAGCAGCAGCAGGCCACCGTCGGCGGTGAGCGCGATCGAGCCGAGGTAGCCGTCGAGCCCTTCGATCGCCAGCACCTCGTCCCGGCCGCTCGCCGGATCGAAGCGGTGCACCAGCGAGGCCGGACAGTCGATCCAGTAGAGGCGCTCCTCCGCCGCGCTCCAGACCGGCGTCTCGCCGAGCGCGGCGGGGATCTTCAGGACGACGCGGGCGGCTAGCTCGCTCATGCTGTGGCTCCTTTGGCCTGAAGGGCCTGCTTTTTCGGCGTCGCCCGGCGCAGCAGGACCTGGGCGACGATCAACAGGGTCAGTGTCACCAGCAGAACGGAGGTGGCAATGGCGTTGATCTCCGGCGTCACGCCGCGGCGGATCGAGGCGAAGATGTAGAGCGGCAGCGTCACCTCCCGCCCGTTCACGAAGCTCGCCACCACGTAGTCGTCGAAGGAGAAGGTGAAGGAAAGCAGGAAGCCCGCGACGATGGCGGGCGCGATCAGCGGCAGGGTGACCTGGCGGAAGGTGCCCCAGGGCGTGGCGTAGAGGTCGGCCGAGGCCTCGATCAGGCTCGCGTCCATGCCGGCGATGCGGGCGCGCACGATGACGATGACCAGCGCCAGGTTGAAGAGCGTGTGCGCGGCGACGATGGAGCCCCAACCGAGATCGATGGCCGGCGCCCCCGCCCAGAGTCCCTGCAGGATCGGATTGACCGCGTCGCGCACCGTGGCGATGGCGATCAGGGTCGAGATGCCGATGACGATACCCGGCACCATCAGGGCGACGTAGATCAGGAGATCGAAGACGCGTCGCTTCCAGCCGCCGACGCGCTGCAGCGCCAGCGCCGTGGCCGTGCCCATGACCGCGCCCAGCGCCGCCGAGGTGAAGGCGATGGAGAGCGAGTTCAGCAGCGCTTCGATCATGAAGCGGTTGGAGAATGCGGTCTCGTACCACTGGAAGGAAAAGCCGGTGAAGGACGAGGCCTGCCGGCCGCTGGAGAAGGAGATCAGCACGATCAGCGCGATCGGCGCATAGAGGAAGAGATAGATGAAGAGCGCGTAGCCCCCCAACCAACCATTGGGCAGCCAGCGTCCCCTCATAGCAGCGAGACCTCGCGCTGCCCGCCCTGGCGCTTCGCCCAGCGCAGCGCCAGCCCCACGGCCAGCAGCATGATGCCGACCAGCGCGATCGCCACAGCCGAGCCGAAAGGCCAGTTGCGCGACTGCAGGAAGAGATCGACCAGCGCGTTGCCGATGAAGAAGACCTTGCCGCCGCCCAGGAGCTGCGGGATCAGGTACTCGCCCATCAGCAGGATGAAGACCAGGAGGCAGCCGGTGACCACGCCGGGCAGCGAAAGCGGCAGCGTCACCTGCCGGAAGGTGGCGAAGCTCCCGGCGTAGAGGTCGTTGGAGGCCTCGAGCAGGCGCTTGTCCAGGCGCTCCAGGCTGACGTAGATCGGGAAGACCATCAGCGGCAGATAGCCGTAGACGATGCCGATCAGCACGGCGACCGGCGTGTTGATGAGCCGCACGTCCTCGATGCCGATCGCCGCGAGCCAGGAGGGGATGCCCTTGCCGGAGAGCAGGATGATCCAGGCGTAGGTGCGCAACAGGAACGAGGTCCAGAACGGCAGGATCACCAGGATGAGCAGCAGGAGCTTGTGCCGCCGGACCTTGAGCGCGAGGAAGTAGGCGAGCGGATAGGCGATGAAGAGGCAGAGCACCATGCCGATCGGCGCCAGCGTCAGCGTGTTGATGAAGGCCGTCAGCCGGGCCGGCAGGTTCAGGTAGTTGTCGAAGGTGAAGCCCGGCGCGTAGCCACCCGCCGGCGCGCGCTCGCCGACCGAGAAGACCAGCACCACCACCAGCGGCAGCACCAGGAGCGCCACGAACCACAGGCTCGCCGGCGCCAGCAAGAGCGCGGTGGTGAGGCGTTGGCGCATGGATCGTGTCCCCTCCACCACGCGCAGCGTGGGGGAGGGCTAGGGAGGGGGTCTCGACAGAAAGAGCTGCTTCGTCGACACCCCCTCCCTAACCCTCCCCCAGCAAGGGCTGGGGGAGGGAAGACCGAGCTTAGGCCGACTTGAAGCGGGCGAAGAGCTCGGCCCGGGCCTCGTTGGTGATGAGGCCGGTGGCACCGAACTCCAGCGGCGCCAGCAGCTCGGCTGCCGGGTAGAGGATCGGGTCCTCCAGCAGGTCCTTCGGCAGGAGCGCGTTGGTGCGCTCGTCGGTCGAGGGATAGCCGTGGAACAGCACCTCCTTGGCGTTGACTTCGGGCGTGATCAGGAAGTTGATCAGCGCGTACCCGGCCTTCGGGTTCGGCGAGTCGGCCGGAATGGCATAGAAATCGGTCCAGATCTCGCCGCCCTCGCGGCCCAGTACGTACTCCATCGCCTCGTTCTCGCGGCGGAGCTGCACGGCGTCGCCGGTCCAGCAGATCGACATCACCGCGTCGCCCGTCAGCATCGAGGGCTTGTAGTCGCTGTTGATCCCGAAGAGGTGCGGCTTGGCGGCGAGCAGCAGCTCCTCGGCCTTGGCCAGCTGGTCCGGCTCGATCGAGTTGAAGGAGTACTTGTAGTACTTGAGCGCGTTGCCGATCGTGGTCAGCTGATAGTCGTGCACCATGACCTTGCCCGAGTGCGCGCCCATGGTGAGGTCCTAGAATTCCTTCCATGTGGTCGGCTTTTCGGTTACCTCGACGGCGTTGATGACGTAGCCGGTGGTGCCCCAGTCCTTCGGCACCGCATAGACTACCCCGTCGACCGTGCCTTCGCTGGTGAAGCGCGCATCGTGCGCCGACTGGTCGTGCTGCGGCAGCTGCTTCAAGTCGAGCGGCATGATCAGCTTCTGCTCCGCGTAGTCGCGGATCGTATAGTTCGTCGGCACCAGCACGTCGAAGCCGGCGGCCCCGGCCTGCAGCTTCGCCATCATCTCCTCGTTCGAACCGAAGACGGTGACCTCGACGGCCGCGCCGGTCTCGGTGGTGAAGGCTTCGAAGTTCGCCGGATCGTGGTAGCTCGGCCAGGTGCAGAGGCTGACCCGGTCGCCGATGTCGCCGGCGAAGGCGCGCCGGCCGAGCGGATTGATCCCGAGCTCGCGTCCGAGCACCGCCGTGGCCACGCCGAGTCCGGTGACGCCCATGAAATGGCGGCGGCTGATCGAG
>DATEDK010000373.1:0-2796 GCA_035281685.1 Kiloniellales bacterium
CTTCCCGGTGCCGGACAGGCCGAAGAAGATCGCGGCGTCGCCGCCATCCTTGCCGACGTTGGCCGAGCAGTGCATCGGCATGACCCGCTGCTCCGGCAGCAGGTAGTTCAGGATCGAGAAGACCGACTTCTTGATCTCGCCGGCGTAGATCGTGCCGCCGATCAGCACCAGGCGGCGCGCGAAGGAGAGCACGATGAAGGAGCCGCTGTTCGTGCCGTCGGTCTTCGGATCGGCCTCCAGATAGGGCGCGTGCAGTACGGTGAATTCCGGCTCGTGGTCGCGCAGCGCCTCGAGGTCGGGCCGCAGGAACATGTTGCGGGCGAAGAGCGCATGCCAGGCGCTCTCGCTGACGACGCGGATCGGCAGGCGGTAGTCGGCATCCGCGCCGGCCGCGAGGTCCTGCACGAAGAGATCGCGGCCCTGCAGGTAGGCGATGACCTTGGCGTGCAGGCGCTCGAAGTGCGCCTGGCTCATCGCCCGGTTCACCTTGCCCCACCAGATGTTGTCGCGGCTGGCGGGCTCCTCGACGATGAACTTGTCGTTGGGCGAGCGGCCGGTGTGGTGGCCGGTCAAGACGCAGAGCGCGCCGCCGTCGTTCAGCCTGCCCTCGCCGCGCGCCAGCGACTGCTCGTAGAGCTCGGCCACGCCGAGATTCCAGTAGACGCGGTTGCGCGGCTTCAGCCCCTGCTGCCCGAGGCCGTGCCGGCTGACGACCGGCCCCTCGGGGGCGGCATTGCTCGCCATCGTCGTGTTCACCCTCTGCCTCCCAGCCATCGCGCCCGGCGGCCGAAGCCGCGGACGTTCGCTTCCGCTAACACTCGCGTAGTGTCGGAGTTGCGGCAATAGCGGACGGAACCGGCCCCGGCAAGCCGCTAGGGCGCGGGCAGCCATGCAATGCGGCCGAAGCCGGCCACGAAGTGCACGCGCTCGACGCGCATCGCGTAGAGCGCGAAATCGGCGAAGGCCGCATAGCGCGCCGCGCCGGGATGCCGCTCGACGAACCGTGCCTTCCGGCTCTGGTCCGGGTGCTTCTCCACCTGTCCCAGCAGGGTGACGCGAGGGCCGGCCAGCGGTTCCTTCAGCCCGGCCGTGCCGTCGATCAACAGGCTCGCCGACGGGTCGGCGGCGAGGTTCCTCGCGTGGTCGGCCAGCGAAGACAGCAGCAGCAGCGGCCGGAACGGCGGCTCCCAGGCCAGCAGCACCAGCGAGACGTAGGGGTGGCCGGGGGCCAGGCCGGGCTGATCGCCGCGGGCCAGGCGGGTCGCCAGGCTCGCCCGGTCGGCCGCCAGGGCGAGCTGCCGGGCCGCTTCGGCCAGGGCCGTCGGCTCAGCCCCCGGTTCTTTTTGGCTGGTGGACAAGCGGAACGTCCTGTTCTAGGGGGAAGGCCACGATCCTGCCACCTTCCCGCCATGCCGTCGCTCCATAACGCCCGGAGCATGACAGCGAGGCAATGGAGTCGGAGGGCAGCTGTCCATGCAACTTGCAACACGTGAGGCGCCGGTCGCACGGCGCGCGGGAGCCACGGTCATGCAGAACACCATCGCGCTGGTCGACGACGACCGCAACATCCTGGCGTCGGTCACCATCGCGCTCGAGGCCGAGGGCTTCAAGGTGAAGAGCTACACCGACGGGCACGAAGCCCTGCGCGCGCTCGCCACCGCCCCGGTCGACCTCGCCGTGCTCGACATCAAGATGCCGCGCATGGACGGCATGGAGCTCCTGCGCCGCCTGCGCGAGAGCTCGAAGCTGCCGGTCATCTTCCTCACCTCGAAGGACGACGAGATCGACGAGGTGCTGGGCCTGCGCATGGGCGCCGACGACTACATCAAGAAGCCCTTCTCGCAGCGCCTGCTGATCGAGCGCATCCGCGCGCTCCTGCGCCGCGGCAAGGACGACAAGCCCGAGGAGGGCGCGGTCGGCGCCGAGCCGCCGGTGATCCGCGGCGAGCTCGTGCTGGACAGCCAGCGCCACCTCTGCACCTGGAAGGGCGAGCCGGTGCAGCTCACGGTGACCGAGTTCCTGATCCTGAAGGCGCTGGCGACGCGCCCCGGCCACGTGAAGAACCGCGACCAGCTGATGGACGCGGCCTACGGCGAGCACATCTACGTCGATGACCGCACGATCGACAGCCACATCAAGCGCCTGCGCAAGAAGTTCAAGGCGCAGGACGACAACTTCAACCAGATCGAGACGCTCTACGGCGTCGGCTACCGGTACAAGGAAAGCTGACGGCTAGAACGAGCTGGTGCGCGTGAACGTCTGACCCGGCGAGCCGATCGTGTTCTTTGCATCGTTGATGGCGGCGCTGCTGCCGACCTGATTGCCCGACATCGAGACGCTCGCATTGCTGACGGTCGTCCCGAGCGTCGTGTCACCCAGCTGCGCAACGATCGCGACATTGGCCACGCTGGCACTGGCGCTGGTGCCGCCGGCCTGCTGCTGGTTCACGACCGTTGCGCTCGGCAGATCGCCGACCGATGACAGAGCGGTGACCTTGTTGGCGGCGCCGTTGACGACAGCCGAGGCGGTGAGCGCATTGCCACTCAGACTGACCGTGGCATTCGTGAGGTCGCCAGGAACGGACAGGACGATGTTGCCCAGCGGCAGGCCGAGGTCAGGAACGATGCCGTCGAGTCGCGCCGTGATCTCCGTGACATCAGCCGGGTCGTCCCCGCCGATGCCGTAGGTGGTCTGCGCGTTCAGGATCACCAGGTTGCCGCCCGCCGTCGCCGGCAACGCATTCAGCCCCCCGGCGCCTGGCGTGATCAAAGCGCCGGTCGCTGCCGTCGCCAGGCC
>DATEDK010000374.1:0-3575 GCA_035281685.1 Kiloniellales bacterium
TCGAGCTGGCGCTCTGGGGAGCGGGGGAGGGCCTCGCCCTCCTCGATCCGCCGCCGGCCGGTGCGCTGGCACAGGCCCGCGCGCTGCTGCGCTCGCTCGACGCGCTCGATCCCGAAGGCCGCGTCACGCCGCACGGACGCGCCATGGCAGCGCTCGGCCTGCACCCGCGCCTGGCACACATGCTGATCCGCGCCAAGGAGGAGGGCGAGGGCGCGCTCGCCTGCGCCATCGCCGCGCTGCTCGAGGCACGCGATCCCCTGCGCGGGCAGCGCGACGCGGACCTGGGCCACCGGCTGGAGCTGCTGCTGGGGCTCGCCCGCGACGCCCGCGCCGATCGCGGCGCGGTCGAGGAGGCGCGGAGCCTGATGCGCCAGTGGCAGCGGCAGCTCGGCGTCGGCGGCACGGTCGAAGGCCCGAGCGGTGCCGGGAAGCTGCTGGCGCTGGCCTATCCCGATCGCGTCGCGCAGCGGGCGGGCGGAGCGGGCGAGTACCGCCTCGCCAACGGACGCCGCGCGATCCTGTCGCCGGAAGAGCCGCTGGCCGGGGCGGAGTTCCTCGTCGTCGCCTCGCTCGACGGCGCCGCGGAGCGCGCGCGCATCTTTCTGGCGTTGCCGATCGGCCGCGCCGAGGTGGAGGCGCTCTTCGCCGACCGCATCGAGGAGAATGATGTCATCGCCTGGGACAGCCAGGCCGAAGCGGTGACGGCCCGTCGCGAGCGGCGCCTCGCCGCGCTCCTGCTGGACGCAAAGGCGATCAGTGGCGGCGACACCGCGCCGGCGGTCGCCGAAGCCATCCGCCGCCTGGGCCACGAGGCCCTGCCTTGGAACGCGGCCGCGCGGCAGCTGCAGGCGCGGATCGCCTTCCTGCGGGCTCTTGCGCCAGACGCCTGGCCCGATCTGTCGGACGAGGCACTGCTGGCCGATCCGCTCGCCTGGCTGGGGCTGCAGCTCCGTGGCGTCACGCGCCGCGCGCAGTTCCAGCGGCTCGACCTGGCGAAGGCGCTGCGCGAGCGCCTGGACTGGCGCCAGCGCGCCGAGCTCGACCGCCTGGCGCCGGAACAGCTCCTGGTGCCGAGCGGCCGCGCGGTGCCGCTCGACTACAGCGGCGGCCAGCCGGTGCTCGCCGTGAAACTGCAGGAGCTCTTCGGCCTGACGGCGACGCCGCGCGTGGCGGACGGCCGGGTCCCGGTCACGATCCAGCTTCTCTCGCCGGCGGGCCGGCCGGTGCAGACCACGCAGGATCTCGCGGGCTTCTGGCGCACCGGCTATGCCGCGGTGCGCGCCGAGCTGCGCGGGCGCTATCCGAAGCACCCCTGGCCCGACGATCCGCTGACGGCCCCGCCCCAGCGCGGCACCAAGAAGAGTAGCCGCTAGCGGCCGAAGGTCAGCGCGAAGTCGGCTTCGAGCTCGTCGGCCAGCACGCGCCAGACGTTGTGACGATCCAGCAGCAGCGCCTTGGCCTCCTCCAAGGCCGGCCGGCGCTCCAGCCAGAGATCCGACGCGGTCCAATCGCGGATGCGGTCGAACACCAGGGGGTCGTCGGGATCGAAGCGCAGAAAGGCGCCCGGCGGCAGATGGCGCTCCAGGTTGCCGCTGCCGTAGTAGAGCGGCAGCGCACCGGCCATGATCGGATCGGCCACCTTCTCGGTGAAGTAGTCGTCGAACACCGAGTTCTCGAAGGCGATCGAGTAGCGGTAGGGCGCGAGCGCCGTCCACTTGTCCACGATGCGCTGGAAGCCGCGGCCGAAGAGGTCGAAGTCCATCGCGCCCTGCAGGCGCCGCAGAAAAGCCAGCCGCTTCCTGTGCCCGGGCAGCCGCGACAGGTTGCTGGTGATCCAGGAAAGCCGGCGCGGCTTGTCGCTCGGCAGCGGCTCGCTCTTCAGCTGGTCGTAGCTGCGGCCGACGTGCCAGGTCCGCATCGGGCAGACGAAGCGGCGCCACTCGCGGTCGCCGATCCAGCCTTCCGGCATCGGCACGCTGTAGATGCGGGAGGCGGGCGGCGCGCGGTCGTAGATCCAGCGCTCCAGGTCGACCGGCGGCTCGCCGATCAGGTAGCAGAGGCGATGCGGCGGAAAGGCCTTGGGCGCCTCGCGCTCGATCTTCGTCAGCACCACGGTGTAATGCGGCTCCGCGGCGTGCTCCATGGCGAAGTGCACGCGGCCGATGCGACCACTGCCGCCGGGCGTCAGCATGTCGAGCGCCGTGCGGGCGTCGCCCCACCAGTCGCTCAGTAGCAGGACGCGAATGTTGCGGCTTCGCGCCAGCCGAGGCCGCTTCCAGGCGAAGCGCAGACTATTGCGCAACCGCCGCAGCCGCTGCCGCGCCGGACGCGGCAGCAGGTGCAGGCGAACCATGCAGGTCGTCAGCCGAGCCGCAGGAGGAAGCTACATCTGGTCCCCGGCCGCAAGTCCGATGTCGCGCCTGGCACCGGCAAGCGACACGGTGAAGCCGGCGATCACGTCGATCACCGTCAGCCACATGATCAGGAAGAAAATCGAGGTTGCCGCTCCCGACCAGAGCAGGAAGAGCAGCAGGCAGACCACGAAGGTCAGCATGGAGAGTGCGTGGTCGGCGACACTGACCCGGCTGGTGCGCGTCGCCTTCAGGATCTCGGCGAAAAGCGCGATCAACCCCAAGAGCACGACCAGATCGCCAATGAAGAAGGTCCACACTCCGCCGGAGGGCAGGGTGACGGCGAAGAGCTCACCCCTGAGGCCGGTGGAATCGACCAGCACCACGATCACATAGAGGGCCAGCACGCCGGCCAGCCAGGGGATTTGGCGGAGCGCGCGGCCGATCGTAAGCGGACGGTCCCGAACCATCATGACGCTGGCCCTCCTTGCAGACCCAAGCGGGCGGCATCATGCCTCAAGGCTGGGATAAGGGCCATGGGCCGCAGGCGTCGCCGCCGGAAAGCCATTGCCTGGGCGGGCGCGCTGCGCTAAGCCGCCGCCTTCTCCCGCCCTTTTCCGGAACGAGTCCGCCGGTCCCGCGCCGTCCATGCAGCATCTCGACGATTTGGAAGCCAGGTCCGTCTACATCCTGCGCGAAGCCTACAACCGCATCGACCCGCTCTTCATGCTGTGGTCGCTCGGCAAGGATTCGAACGTCATGGTGTGGCTGGCGAAGAAGGCCTTCTTCGGCCACGTGCCCTTCCCGGTGCTGCACGTCGATACCGGCCGCAAGTTCCCGGAGATGTACGCCTTCCGCGACCGCTACGCGGCCGAGTGGAGGCTGGACTTCCGCAAGGTCGACTGCCCGCCGATCGACAGCGTCGATCCTTCGCTGCCGCCGGCCGCGCGCTCGGCCGCGCGCAAGACTGAGGGTCTCCGGCACGCGATCCAGCTCTGGGGCATCCAGGGCATCATCGCCGGCATCCGGCGCGACGAGCAGGCGACGCGTGCCAAGGAGCGCTACTTCTCGCCGCGCGACGAGCACGGCACCTGGGACCTGAAGGACCAGCCGCCGGAGTTCTGGGAGCAGTACAAGACCGACTTCCCGCCCGGCACGCACCTGCGCATCCACCCGCTGCTGCACTGGACCGAGCTCGACATCTGGCGCTACACGCGCCGCGAG
>DATEDK010000375.1:0-6099 GCA_035281685.1 Kiloniellales bacterium
TGCATTCGAGGCCAGCAGGTCGCGCATGTCGTTGCTGAGCCCGGAGAGACCCTTGAGCCCGCAGTCGTGGTAGAGGAAGCGCTGCAGCCGCTGGGCATCCCAGCCGTGCTCGCTCAGGAGGTAGAGCAGCACGCCCGGATCGATCTGACCGACGCGCGTGCCCATCGGCAGGCCATCGAGCGCGGTGAAGCCCATGGTGCTGTCGACGCTCTTGCCGTTGGCGATCGCGCAGAGCGAGCAGCCGCTGCCGAGATGGGCGACAACCACGCGGCCGTGCGCGATCTCGGGCGCCACCTTCGGCAGCACGCTCGCGATGTACTCGTAGGAGAGGCCGTGGAAGCCGTAGCGGCGCACGCCCTCGTCGTGCAGCGCCTGCGGGATCGCGTAGCGCTCCGCGACGTCGCTGTGGCCGCGGTGGAAGGCGGTGTCGAAGCAGGCCACCTGCGTCAGCTCGGGCAGGCGCGCGCGGATGGCGCGGATCGCCGCGAGGTTGTTCGGCTGGTGCAGCGGCGCCAGCGGGACGAGGCGGTCCAGGCGCGCCAGCAGCGCGTCGTCGACCAGCACCGGCTCCGCGTGGTCGATGCCGCCGTGCACCACGCGGTGGCCGACCGCCGCCGGCAGCCTGCCGCCCAGCTGCTGGCCGAGCCAGCCCAAGACGGCGGCCAGCGCCGCCGGCACGTCGCCGACCTCGCCAGCGGCCCAGGTCCGGTCGACCAGCACCTCGCTGCCATGGCTCTTGGCCAGCAGGTGCGGGTGCGTGCCGATGCCGTCGATCTGGCCCTTGAGCTGCCGCTTCAGCCGCTCGCCGGCTCGAGTGAAGAGCTGGAACTTGACGCTCGAGCTCCCGGCATTGAGCACCAGGATGGCGGCATCCATCGCCTAGGCCTTGATCGGCTGTCGGGCCTGCTGGCTCAGCGCGAAGAGCGCGGCCACGGCGCAGGAAGCCATGCGCGTGCGCACGCTGTCGGCCCGCGAGGTCAGAATCACCGGCACGCGCGCGCCCAGCACGACGCCCGCGGCGTCGGCGTTGGCGAGGAAGGTCAGGTTCTTCGCCAGCATGTTGCCGGCTTCGAGGTCGGGCACGACCAGGATCTGCGCCTGGCCGGCCACGGTCGAGCGGATGCCCTTGATGCGCGCCGCCTCCGGGCTGATCGCGTTGTCGAAGGCGAGCGGGCCATCGAGCTCACCGCCGACGATCTGGTCGCGGTCGGCCATCTTGCAGAGCGCGGCGGCGTCGATGGTCGAGGGGATCTTCGGCGTCACCGTCTCGACCGCGGAGAGGATCGCCACCTTGGGCGGTCCCAACCCCAGGCCCAGGTGCAGGTCGATCGCGTTCTGCACGATGTCCTTCTTGGCCTCGAGGTCGGGGAAGATGTTGACCGCGGCATCGGTGATGAAGAGCGCCTTGGGATAGGTCGGCACGTCCATGACGAAGACGTGGCTGATGCGCCGCGCAGTGCGCAGGCCGGTGTCGCGCTTGGTCACCTCCGCCAACAACTCGTCCGAGTGCAGGCTGCCCTTCATCAGAAGCTCGGCCTTGCCTTCGCGTACCAGCTCCACAGCCTTCGCCGCCGCGGCGTTGCTGTGCGGCACGTCGACGAGCGTGCAACCGGCGAGATCGAGGCCGAGCTTCTCGGCCACCAGGCGCACCTTGTGCAGCGGTCCCACCAGGATCGGCGCGATCATGCCGGCCTTGGCCGCATCCAGAGCGCCCTGCAGGGAGCTCTCGTCGCAGGGATGCGCCACGGCCGTCGGCACCGCGCGCTCGGCGCGGGCCGAGGCAATCAGGCGGTCGTACTTGTCGTGCCGGCGCTCCGCCGCTGCCGGCGGCGCGGCCTGTTCTGCGGCCAGCCCCTGCAGGGTCATCGGCGGTTCACCACTTCAGGAACATGCCGATGTTGCCGGGCATGCCGCCGGGATAGTCCAGGATGCGGACGTTCAGCTTGTAGCCGAGCGGCTTCAGCTCCTTGTCGTAGTAGTCGTAGGCGAGCTTGGCGAAGCCCTGCAGCGAGCCCGGCCAGTCGTCCTCGAAGTTGTTGATGCGCCGGCCGCCGTCGTTGGTGTAGGTCGCCGGGAAGCTGACGACCTGCAGCTCGCGCAGCCCCTGCTCGGCGGCGCGCTTCACCGCCGCGCTGACGCGCTCGGCCACCTCGGGGTGGATGGAGCGGCCCATGAAGGCCTCGCGCAGGTGCTGCTCCTCCTCGGCCTTCTTCTTCTCGCGCGCCATGTATTCCTTGGCCTTCGCCAGATCGGCGTCGTCGCTGATCTTCTTCAGGTCTTCGGGTCTCAGAAGCTTGCTCATGCCCTCTCCTCCAGCTTGTCCCCCGCCTGCCGCCGGCGCCCGCCGGATGCTCCCGGCACGCTGCGCGATGCCGCCACCGGCGCATTGTCGTCGGCCTGCGCTGCCGGAGGAAGCGGCGAGGGCGCCGGCAAGGTCGCGGCGGCGACCGCGCGGAAGATCGCCTCGACCTCGGCCACCCGCGCCCTGCCGGCATCGCTCGCAACGCCGACGGCCTCGACCACACGCCGCAAGGCCCGCGCGGCGGCGTCAAGCTTTTCCGGCTCGCGCCCCAGCATCGCCCTGAGGCCCAGCATCGCGCCGGCCTCGTCGAGCAGCAGCGTGGCGTGCTGCTCGCGCACCAGCGCCTTGAAGCCCGCAAGCGTGAGCCCGGAGCCCAGCTCCTCGCGGATCCGCCGCAGCATGGCGAGACCGCGCTCGTCGGCGGCGCCCTCGCCCATGCGGATGTAGATGAGCGCGCGGATCGCAGCCTCGCGCACGCCGCCCTGGGCGATGCGATCGTGCAGCTCGGCGGCGCGTCGGCTGACCGCCTTCAGGTGCTCGGCGTCGATGCCCGGGCGCGGCCGCGGCGTGGCGCCGTTGGCCAGCACGCCGGCCCAGGCCTGCAACGCCGGCGCGCCGTAGATCGCATGGAACAGCATCTCCTGCGCCCGGTCGCGGGCCTCGCCCAGGGCATCGAGCGTGGCGACGATCTGGCGCGACCACAGCTCCTGCAGCTTGAGGAAGGGGTTGTCCTTGGCGACCGGCTGGCGGTGCTCGCGCACGGCAGCCGCCAATGCCGGCAGCGCCGCCATTGCCGGGTTGGCGTCGGAGAAGAGCTCGAACTGCAGCCGCGCCGGATGCAGCTGCCGCATCCATCCGGCCAGGCCCGACTCGCCCAGCTGGCGTATCGAAGGCTGCAGGAAGGTGCGGTAGGCGCCGAGGTTCGCCTCGGAGACGCGGGCCGCGGTGGCGAAGCGGCGGTCGTCCTCGGCGCTGTTGCCGCCGAGCGCGCGGATCGCGTCCAGCCCCCGCTCTTCGAAGCGCACGAGGTAGTCGCCGGCGATCAGGTCGGCGTGCGGGTCCGCGGCGTCCTTGGGTGTCAGCACCGCCTCGTAGAGCCCGGGCGGCAGCGCATCGATCAGGTCGATGTTGCTGGCGAACTCGTCGTGCTCCTTCTTCGCCACCGAACCGGAGACGAAGATGCCGAGGTGTCCGATCGTCTCGTGCACCGCGTAGACGATCGTCTGGCCGTGCGCGCGCATGTCGTCGACGCTGTCGTAGAGATCGAGGATCCAATCCAGCGCCTGCTGCGGCGGCGTGATGTTGTCGCCCTTGGAGCAGAAGCAGAGGATCGGCGAGCGGATGTTGCGCAGGTCGATGCGCAGGCCCTTGGAGGTGACGATCTCGCCGCTGGACAGCTTGTTGCCGACGAAGAGCTTGTCGACGATGAACTGCATCTCCTCGGCGTTCAGCGTGACGTGGCCGCCCCACCACTGCTCGAACTCGAGGAAGCGCTCCGGCTCGCTGTCGACCTTGGCGTAGAGGTTATGGAGCTTGCTCCAGTAGGTGTTGGCGAGATTGAGGTTCTCGAAGTTGGTGATCAGCCAGGCGCCGTCGAAGATGCCGCCGCCGAGGTCGCCGGTGAGCGCGGTCAGCCAGCTGCCGCCGAGGAGCCCGCCGGTGTAGCGCATCGGGTTCTTGCCGTGCACCCCGGCCCAGTAGCTGAGCGGCGAGCCCGCCACCAGGATCGGGCCGAAGAGCTCCGGGCGCAGTGCGGCCAGCATCATGACCGCCCAGCCGGCCTGGCAGTTGCCGATCACCGCAGGCTTGCCCTCGGCCTCGGGGTGGCGGGCGATCACCTCTTCGAGGAAGCGCCCCTCGGCCACCATGATGTCCTCGATGGTCTGACCGGGCACGGGGTCGGGCAGGAAACCGACGAAGTAGCAGGGATGGCCGGCGCGCAGCGCCACGCCGATCTCGCTGTCGGCCTTGAAGCCGCCGATGCCGGGGCCGTGCCCGGCGCGCGGGTCGACGACGACGAAGGGGCGCCGCCTGCGATCGACCGCGATGCCGGCGGGCGGCGCGATCTCGACCAGCGCGTAGTTCACCGGCCGCTCCAGCCTGCGGCCGTCGATCACCACCTCGCAGTCGAACTTGAGGACGTGCGGTGCCACCTTCTGCAGGTGGGCACGGTAGTTGTTGCCGCGCTGGCGGAGCGTGTCCCAGAACAGCACGGAGCGCTGCCAAGCATCGGTCCAATAGGCCGCAAGCTCGTTGAACGGACCGGCCGGGACAGCATGCGCGGCACCGGCGGCGGCGGACGCCTGGGTCGAAGCGGGCAGTGTTGCCATGGCGGCCATGGAAGTGCTCGGTCGTGGGCGGATCGGAGGCGTCGGAGGCTTGTTAACCCCCTAGCCCTTCATGATCATTGACCCAGGTCAATGACAAACAATCGACAGAAGCCATCGTCCGATGCCAGCCTAGCGGCACTGCCAGCCTGGGGAGGGGATGATGCGCGCCCTGGTGAAGGTCCTGCTGTTTTCCGCCTTGGTCCTCTCGCCCGCGCCCGCCGCGGCGCAGACGCTCGACCGCATCAAGGAGAGCGGCGTCATCCGGCTGGGCGTGCGCGAGGACGCCGCGCCCTTCTCCTGGCGCACCGATCAGGGCGGCATCGCCGGCTACAGCGTCGACCTCTGTGTCGCCGTGGCGCAGTACATCAAGCTCGAGCTGAAGCTGGACGACCTCAAGGCCGAGCTGGTGACGGTGACCGCCGCCGACCGCTTCGATGCCGTGGTCCAGGGACGCATCGACCTGCTCTGCGAGGCGACCTCGGCGACGCTGTCGCGGCGCGAGAAGGTCGACTTCTCGCTGCCGACCTACATCGACGGCGCCAGCGTGCTCGTCCGTCCCGACGGGCCGGAGTCCTTCACCGCGCTCGCCGGGCACCGCATCGGCGTGCTGCATGGCACGACCACCGAGATGTCGTTGGGCGAGGCGCTGCAGAAGGAGAACATCGCGGCCGAGCTGGTGGCCGTCGCCTCGCACGACGAGGGCCTGGAGGCGCTGAAGAGCGGCAAGGTCGACGCCTACTTCGCCGACCGCACCATCCTGCAGTTCATGGTGCTGGGCGATCCGCAGATGAAGGACTACAAGCTCGCCGACAAGTACTTCACCTACGAGCCTTACGCGATCGCGCTGCCGCTGGGCGACACGGCCTACCGCATCGCGGTCGACCGGGCGCTGAGCAAGATCTACCGCACGGCGGCCATCGAGAAGATCTTCCAGGCGACCTTCGCCGGCGGCAAGCCGAGCGACGCGCTGCGCTACCTCTACCTGCTGACGCCTATGCCCGAATGAGCGCGCCGGCATGATCCGGCACTTCGACCATGTGACCGTGGTGGTGCGGGACCTCGCGGCGGCGCGGCGCTTCTTCGCGCTGCTCGGCTTCGCCGAGGACAAGGCGGTGGTGATCAGGGGCGAGACCTTCGCCCGCTACATGGGCGTGCCCGGCATCGAAGCGGATCACGTCACGCTCTACGTGCCGGGACGGGAGCCGCGCTTCGAGGTGCAGCTCCTGCACTTTCGCCAGCCGGAGCCGGTCGACGATAGGGCGCGCGCTCGCCTCGACCGGCTCGGCTTCAACCACGTCTGCTTCGCGGTCGACGATCTCGAGGCGGCGCTGGCACGGCTTACGGCCGCTGGCGTCAAGCAGAAGAGCGACCTGCTCGACTTCCACAGCCGCAAGCTGGTGTTCCTCGACGGCCCGGAGGGCATCACCGTCGAGCTGGCGGAATGGCGCTGAGCCTCAGCGCCATTCC
>DATEDK010000376.1:0-3326 GCA_035281685.1 Kiloniellales bacterium
CACGCTCCTTGCGCAGGTCGGCGATGTCGCGGCCGCTCGAGCGCGCGCTCGCGATCGTGGTCTGCGCCAGGCGATCGGTGTCGAAGGAGCCGGGCAGCAGCGCATTGATCGTGACGTTATGGCGCACCGTGGCGCGGGCGATGCCGGCGACGAAGCCGGTCAATCCCGAGCGCGCGCCGTTGGAGAGACCGAGATAGTCGATCGGCGCCTTCACCGCCGACGAGGTGATGTTCACGATGCGGCCGAACTTGCGCGCGATCATGCCGTCGACCGTGGCTTTGATCAGCTCGATCGGCGTCAGCATGTTGGCGTCGATCGCGCGCAGCCAGTCATCGCGCGTCCAGTTGCGGAAGTCGCCGAGCGGAGGGCCGCCGGCGTCGTTCACCAGGATGTCCGGGTCCGGACAGGCGGCCAGGATCTGGCGGCGGCCATCCGGCGTGGTGACGTCGCAGGCGACGGTCGTGACCTTCGCGCCGGTCTTCTGCCGGATCTCGCCGGCGGTCGCCTCCAGCGTCTCCGCCGTGCGCGCCGCGATAGTGACGGCGACACCCTCGCCCGCGAGCGCGAGCGCGCAGCCCTTGCCCAATCCCTTGCTGGCGGCGCAGACGATGGCCTTGCGGCCGGCGATGCCGAGATCCATGGCGCAACTCCCTCTCGTGTCGAGGACGCGGCAATAGCACCGCGGCCGATCCGGCAAAAGCCCGATCCGGCAGCCGCCTCAGCCGCTGATCTGCTGCAGGACCGCCTTTGCCAGCGGCACGGTGATCTCGCGATGCTCGGCCAGCGCGGCGCGATCCAGAGCTTCCGCCAGTCGGTGCACGGCCCCGAAGGAGCGCTCGATGCGCGGCAGCAGATAGCGGACCACCTCGGGCGCGATGCGGACCTGACGGTCGTTCAGCAGCTTCAGCAGGAGGCCCGCCAGCAGGTCCTCGTCCGGGGCGGCGACCGCGACGGCGGCGGCGCCGCGCAGGCGCGAGGCCAGGTCGGGCAGCCGTACCGTCCAGCGCGCCGGCGGTAGCCGAGCGGTCAGCAGCAGGTGACCGCGCCGCTCGGCCAGCGCCGTCCAAAGCGAGAAGAGCGCGTCCTCGATCGCCGCCCGCTCCGCCAGCGCGCGGTCGAGATCTTCGAGCAGCACCGCCTGCGCGCCGCCGAGAAGCGCACGCGCCGGCTGGTCGGCAAGGGCACCGGGTGCCAGCACCAGCGGCGTTGCCCGCGCGCGCCAGATCGCAGCCAGGTGGCTCTTGCCGGAGCCCTCGGGCCCATGGATCACCAGCGCCGGGCCCGACCAGGCGGGCCAGGCGTCGACGAAGGCGAGCGCGGCCTCGTTCGCCGCGGCGGGCAGAAAGTCGGCGCGGCCGAGACGGCGCAGCGACGGCAAGCCGATGACGAGTTGCCGGGCGCCCACCCTGGCGCTCACTCCTGTACGCGGCCGAGGTAATAGGAGCTGAGGCGGTAGCGGCGCACGGCGAAGCGCACCAGCACGCCGATGATGCCGGCGACCGGCACCGCGAGCAGCGCGCCCCAGAACCCGAAGAGCGCGCCCCCCGCCAGCACCGCGAAGACCACCCAGACGTCGTGCAGGCGGATCTGCCGGCCGACCAGGCGCGGCGTCAGGAAATAGCCCTCGATGAACTGGCCGAAGAGATAGAGCCCGATCGGCAGCAGCATCTCGCCGAAAGTGTCGTACTGCGCCAGCGCCACCGCCACGGTCATCACCATGCCGCTCAGCGATCCGACGAAGGGAATGAAGGTCAAGATGCCCGCGACCACGCCGATCACCAGGCCGTATTGCAGGCCGACCAGCGACAGCGTGGCGGCATAGTACACGGCCATGACGACGCAGACCGAAGCCTGGCCGCGCACGAAGCCCGAGAGCACGCGATCCATGCGCCGGAAGAGGTCGCGCAGCGTGGCGCGCTGCGGCAGCGGCAACAGCGCATCGATGCGCTCGACGATCTCGTCGTAGTGCAGCAACAGGAAGAAGCCGACGAACGGCGTGATCAACAGCAGCGAGACCAGGTTCACCACCGCGATGCCGTTCACCACGATGCCCAGCACGATGTCGCTGATGCTGCCGACCGCGCTCTCGGCGCCGGATGCCATCGCCTCGCGGATGCGTTGGCGCAGGTCGACGCCGGTGCTTTCCGACAGCTCGACCGAGAGGCTGAAGAGCCGCTCCTTCAGATAGGCGATGTAGTCCGGCAGCGCGGTCACCAGGTCGATGACCTGGTTGACGATCATCGGGCCGATGACGGCCAGGATCGCGGCGACGATCAGGAAGAAGACGAAGGAGACGAGCGAGGTCGCCAGCAGGCGGCCCAGCCCCCACTTCTCGACGCGGTCGACCACGGGATCGAGGAAGAAGGCCACCGCCATGCCGGCGATGAAGGGCAGCAGGATCCCGCGGACCAGCACCAGGAAGAGCAGCAGTCCGCCGACCAGGGCGGCCCAGAACAACCAGTGCCTCCAGGGCTCCAGGCGGCGATAGGCCATGGGTCCAGCCCTACTGCCTCCCCAAAGGCTTGGGGTTGAGCTTGGTAACGCCGGCGCCGATCCGAAGCTCCCAGCCGCCCACCCCCTGATGCAAATTAAGATCGCTCTGCGCCAGGGCCCGCTGCAGCTGCTCGACCGTCCCCCGGTGGTCGATGACGATGTCGACCTTGCTCTGCGACAGCGAGAGGACCTTGACCGCGATCACGAAGCTCGAGCTCTCCAGCACCTGGCGCGCCAGAAGCCAGTCCTGCAGCGTCGCGATGACCACCGCGACGCGCAGGCTCGACTGCGTGCCGTAGCTGACCGCGGTCAGCCGTTTCCACTCCGTCTGGATCAGCCCGGCCGCGGTTTCCACGGCCGCCTGCCAGAGCTGTTCCTCGCTCTGCTCGGGCTCGGCGGTGAGGCCGAAGTCGATCGCGCCGATGGCGCCGGCGCCGTAGCCCTGGCTCCTGACGCTCACGCGCGGCAGCTTCGATTTCGCATCGCTGCCGAGCTCGGCCAGCAGCACCAGGACTCCGCCGGCGCCGTGCAGGGCCGCCAGCTCGGCCATGGCCTGCTCGTCGCCGGCGGCCGCCTGCGGCGCATCGACCAGCGCCAGGTCCTGCAGCTCGCCCAGGGGCACGATCAGCGGCACCAGCGCGTCCTCGTCCCGGTGGTTCGCCCAGGCCAGGCGCCATGGATTGGGATCCTCCCAGAGCGTGGCCGCTTCGCCCTGGCCGAAGACCGGCAGCACCACCAGGGGCTGACTCACCGCCTCGGTGAAGCGAAGACCCTTCTGCGCCAACAGGCTGCGCACGGCATCGGGAGCGAAGCGGAAGCGGTAGGTGGCGGCA
>DATEDK010000377.1:0-2750 GCA_035281685.1 Kiloniellales bacterium
CTCACCCTGTCCCTCTCCCGCTCCGCGGGGCGAGGGGACGGCAACGTCGCTGGGATCGCAGGAATTTTTGGAGAACAGAAGGCCAGGGGTCCCCTCGCCCCGCGGAAGCGGGGAGAGGGACAGGGTGAGGGGTGTTGGTTCTAACTCGCCACGGTGAAGACTGGCAGCGGCGGAAGCGGGTCCCGGTGCCGCCAGGCGAGCGTCACCGGCTGCCCGATCGTCGCGCTCCCGCCCTCAATGTTGGTGAGAAGGCGCGGGCCTTCGGCCAGCTCGACGATGGCGACCATGTAGGGCGGCGGCAGCTCCGGCAGCACCGGCAGGCGGATCGTGGTCAGCGCGTAGATCGTCCCCTTCCCGCTCGCCTCGACCCACTCGACCTCGCCCTGGCAGGCGAGGCAGTAGGGCCGCGGGTAGAACTGATGCCGGCCGCAGGCGCGGCAGCGCTGCACGATCAGCCGGTGCTCGCTGCAGGCTTTCCAGTAGGGCTCGGTGGTCGGATCGGCGACGGCGGCGATGTCGTGCATGGCGGTCAGTCCCGGGCCAGGACGAGGGTGGAGGCGGTGGAGTAGGCGAGGCCGCCGGTGGCGTGCGCGACGGCGATCTGGGCGTCCGGCACCTGCCGCTCGCCGCACTCACCCCGCACCTGCCGCACGGCCTCGATCAGCAGCATGAGGCCGAAGGCGCCCGGGTGGTTGTAGGAGAGCCCGCCGCCCGAGGTCATCGACGGCAGCTTGCCGCCGGGCTTGAGATGGCCCTCGGCGACGAAGGGGCCGCCCTCGCCCTTTTTGCAGAAGCCGAGATCCTCCAGATAGAGGATCACCGCGTGGGTGAAGTTGTCGTAGGGCTCGAAGACGTCGACGTCGGCCGGCGTGATGCCGGCCATGCCGAAGGCCTCGCGGCCGGAGACCACACCCGGCGTCACGGTGAGGTCGGGGCACTGCGCCACCTGCCACTGACTCTGGCTCTCGCCCGCGCCGATGACGCGGATCGCCTTCTTTCGGGCGTCGCGTGCCCGCGCCTGGCCGGTCACGACGACCACGCCGCCACCGTCGGTCAGCAGGCAGCAGTCGGCCTTGCGCAGCGGATCGCAAAGCATCGGCGAGGCCATGATCTCGTCCAGCGTCAGCGGCTCGCGCGACCACGCCTTGGGGTTCTTCATCGCCCAGAGCCGCGCGGTCAGTGCGACCTGCGCAAGGTGCTCATGGGTGGTGCCGTACTGGTACATGTGACGCGCGGCGGAGAGCGCGTAATAGCCGATCGGCATGTGGATGCCGAAGGGCGCCTCGAACTGTGCCGGCAAAGAGCCGTCCTGCACCGAGACCGAGGCTCGGCGATTCTTCCGGCTCCGTTGGCGCGAGGCGTAGCCGATCAGCGCGGTCTCGCAGCGCCCTTGCGCGATCGCCAGCATGGCGTGGTGCACGAAGAACTCGAAGGAGGCGCCGCCGAGGTCGGAGGATTCGGCATAGCGCGGCCTGAGGCCCAGGTACTCGCCGAGCTGCACCGAGCCTTCCTCGCCCATGTAGTTGGTGAAGACCGCGTCGACGTCCTTCAGCGTCATCCCGGCCTCGTCCAGCGCCTCGCGCGCGGCCAGGGCGACCATGGAGAACTCGTTGTGGTCCAGCACCTTGCCGAGGGGCGTCTCGGCCACGCCGGCGATGTAGACCGGCGTTTCGAATCCTCTGCTCACGCCAAGCTCCCTGCCGATGGCTGCCCGTGTCGCTGAGGGTTTATGCTATATTGCACTCGTGCAGTATAGTAAAACTCCGCAGGCAGGCTCCGCTCTGGTCCGCGCATCAGCGCTGTGGCATCAGAGGTTGCAACGCCGAACCAGCCTGCACGCAGCCGAAGCCGGAGCATGAGAACGCCGCGCCGCCGCAAGAAGTCCGCGCCCGCGCCCGAGCCGACCCGGCGGGCAAGGGCCAAGCTCTGTCTGATCGAGGGCGGGCCGCCGAAGCCGGGCCGCAGCGCCGTCCGCGGTGCGCCGCCGCCGCCGATCGGCGGGAAGCTGCGCGAGGTGCGCCAGGTGCGCAACCTGACGCTGGGCGAGGTCGAGGCGCTCTGCGGCATCTCCAAGTCGATGCTGTCGCAGATCGAGCGCGGCAAGGTGAACCCCACCTTCGCCACGCTCTGGCACATCACCCGCTCGCTCGGCATCGGCATCGGCGAACTCCTGGGCGAGGTGCAGTCGGTTCCCGAGGCGGTGCGCCGCTTCGAGCACATCAAGGTGGTCTCGACGCCGACCATCACCTCGGCCGACGGCCTCTGCACCACGCGCATCCTCTCGCCGCGCCGCTATGCGCTGCCCTTCGAGTGGTACGAGATCGCGCTGAAGCCGGGCGGCTCTCTGCGCGCGCATCCGCACGGCAATGGCGAATGGGAGCACGCCACCGTGGTCAGCGGATCGATCGTGCAGGAGATCGGCGAGGACGAAGTGCCGCTGGCCGAGGGCGAGACGATCCGCTACGCCGCCGATCAGCCGCACGGCCTGCGCAACGAAGGCAGGACCGACGCCAAGGTCCTGCTGGTCGTGGTGCCGATGAAGGACCTGGAGCGGCACAAGATCCCGCACGGCCCGATCGACGACGAGGGCTAGACTAGCAGCTGTCATTCCATCTCGATTGCAAACCAGCGCTCCAACTCACCTCCCCCTTGAGGGGGGAGGTCGAGCGAAGCGAGGGCGGGGTGACGGGAGCGAAGCGACCGGCCACGGAGCGGCCGAAGGGAACTTTGCGCCAGCTCGCCTGGCGGAC
>DATEDK010000378.1:0-5982 GCA_035281685.1 Kiloniellales bacterium
CCAGAGCGACACGCCGCCGACGGCGGCCAGCACCAGGAAGGTGAGCGGCCACAGCAGCCGCCAGGCGCGCTGCTGCAGCTCGCCCTCAGTCTTCATCACCAGCCAGGCCGCGCCCAAGAGCGCGTAGCCAAGGCAGAGCGCGACACCGACGAAGAGCGCGAAGGGAGTCAGCCAGTCGAAGGGGCGGCCGGCGTAGGCGCGTCCCTCGACTTCGAAGCCTTGGATGAAGGCGCCGAGCGCCACGCCCTGCATCAGCGTGGCGAGGCCGGAGCCCCCGGCGAAGGCGAGATCCCACCAACGGCGCCCGCGGTCGCTCGCCTTGAAGCGGAACTCGAAGGCGACGCCGCGGAAGATCAGGCCGACCAGCATCAGCGTCAGCGGCAGGTAGAGGGCAGGCAGGATCACGGCATAGGCCAGGGGGAACGCGCCGAAGAGTGCGGCACCACCCAGCACCAGCCAGGTCTCGTTGCCGTCCCAGACCGGCGCAACGGAATTCATCATGGTGTCGCGCGCCTTGCGCTCCGGCAGCAACGGGAAGAGCAACCCGATGCCGAGATCGAAACCGTCGAGCACGACGTACATCAGCACGCCGAAGGCGATGATGCAGGCCCAGAGCAGCGGGAGGTCGATGTCCATCGTTCAGCCTCCCGGCTCGCCGGCGGCGGCCATCGGCCGATTGGACCCAGCAGCGGGCTCGGGCGGTGCCTCGGTCGGGGGCGGTGCCTCGGGACCGCGGGCCATCAGGCGCAACACGAAGAAGAAGCCGGCCCCGAAGACGACGACGTAGACCGCAACGAAGATCGCCAGCGAGGTGCCGACCGATCCGGCGCCGATGGGCGAGGCGGCGTCGGCGGTTCGCAGCAGTCCGTAGATCACCCAAGGCTGGCGCCCCATCTCGGTGGTGATCCAGCCGCAGAGGATCGCAAGGAAGCCGCTCGGTCCCATCAGCAGCGCCAGGCGCTGGAACCAGCGCGCATCGTAGAGCCGGCGCTTTCGGCGCAGCCAAAGGCTGAGCAGCCCGAGCCCGAACATCGCGAAGCCGATCGCGACCATGATGCGGAAGGTCCAGAAGATGACCGTCGCGTTCGGTCGGTCCGCCGGCGCCCAGTCCTTCAGCCCCGGCACCTCGCCGTCGAGCTCGTGCGTCAGGATGAGGCTGCCGAGATAGGGGACCTCCACCGCCCAGCGCGTCTCTTCCGCCTCCATGTCGGGCCAGCCGACGAGGATGAACGGGGCGCCGCGCTGCCGCTCCCAGTGCCCCTCCATCGCGGCGATCTTCGCCGGCTGGTGCTCGAGCGTGTTGAGGCCGTGCTGGTCGCCGGCAAGGATCTGGATGGGCGCCACCAGGGCCGCCATCCAGAGCGCCATGGAGAACATGACGCGCACCTCCTCGCCCTTGTCGCGCTTCAGCAGGTGCCAGGCGCCGACGGCACCGACGACGAAGGCGGTCGTCAGATAGGCCGCCAGCACCATGTGCACGAGGCGATAGGGGAAGGAGGGGTTGAAGATCACGTCCCACCAGTGGGCGGGCACGAACTGGCCGTCGACCACGGCATGACCGGTCGGCGTCTGCATCCACGAGTTGGCGGAGAGGATCCAGAAGGCGGAGATCAGCGTGCCGGCCGCGACCAGCGCAGTGGCGAGGAAGTGCAGGCCTTTGCCGACGCGCCCCCAGCCGAACAGCATGATCCCGAGGAAGCCGGCCTCCAGGAAGAAGGCGGTGACGACCTCGTAGGTCAGAAGCGGCCCCAGCACCGGACCGGCGTGCTCGGAGAGCACCGACCAATTGGTGCCGAACTGGTAGCTCATCACCACGCCCGACACGACGCCCATGCCGAAGGAGAGCGCGAAGATCTTCACCCAGAAGCGATAGAGCCGGCGGAAGACCTCGCGCCCCGTCTTCAGCCAGAGCGCCTCGAGGACGGCGAGATAGCTCGCGAGCCCGATGGTGAAGGCGGGAAAGATGATGTGGAAGGCGATGGTGAAGGCGAACTGCAGCCGCGCCAGTACGAGTGCGTCCTCACCGACCATGGCGCGCCTTGCCTCCGTGGCCGGAGCATAGCTCGGAAGTGGAAGGGGTGGCGCAATCAAACCCTCTCCCCTTGCGGGAGAGGGTAGGGTGAGGGGGGTCGGTCGGTACCATCGTCGACATTGTCACCAACCTACCCCGCTCACCCCGGCCCTCTCCCACTGCGGGGAGAGGGAGGACTTCGACCGACGGGCGCAGCGCCCCTACAAGTCCCGCTTGATGTTGAAGGGGCCGAAGGCCTGCTTCTCGGGCATCACCTCGAGCACGTTGACGTTGATGTGCGGGGGCAGGGTGGCGAGCCACCAGATGATATCGGCGATGTCGCCGGCATTCATCGGCGTGGTGCCGGCATAGGTCTTGGCAGCCTTCTCCCTGTCGCCCTTGAAGCGGACCAGCGCGAAATCGGTTTCGACCAGGCCCGGCTCCAGCGAGGTGACGCGCACGCCGGTGCCCACCACGTCGGCGCGCAGGTTCAGCGAGAACTGGTGCACGAAGGACTTCGATGCGCCGTAGACGTTGCCCCCGGGATAGGGATAGGTGCCGGCGACCGAGCCGATGTTCACGATCAAGCCCTTGCCGCGCTCGATCATCCCCGGCAGCACCGCGCGGGCCATGTAGAGCAGGCCCTTGATGTTGACGTCGACCATGGTGTCCCAGTCGTCGAGGTTGGCGCTCTGCGCCGGATCGAGACCGAGCGCGCCGCCGGCGTTGTTCACCAGCACGTCGAGCTTGGAGAAGGCGGGCGGCAGGTCCTTGACCGCCTGCAGGCAGGCCTCGCGGTCGGTGACGTCGAAGTTGAGCGGCAGGCAGCTGCCCGTGCCGAGCTCGCGCGTCAGCTTGTCGAGGCGCTCCCGCCGCCGCCCGGTGATGACCACGTGGTGGCCCTCCTTGACGAAGCGGCGGGCCGTCGCCTCGCCGAAGCCGGAGGTGGCACCGGTTACCAGCGCGGTCATCTGTTCCGCCATTACTTCGTCTCCTCAACGGCTTGTCGTGCGGCTTTCTCTTCCCGCTTGATGCGGGTCCACTCGGCTTCCATCTCGTCGAGCGACGCCTGCTCGAGCGTCCGGCCCTGCGCGGCGAGGGCCGCTTCGACCTGGCGGAAGCGGCGCTCGAACTTGGCGTTGCAGTCGCCGAGCGCGGTCTCCGGGTCGATGTCGAGATGGCGGGCGAGATTGGCGATGACGAAGAGCACGTCGCCCAGTTCATCGGTCAGCCGCGCCTTGTCGGCGCCCGCCGCCAGCTCTGCTTCCACCTCGCCGATCTCCTCGCTCAGCTTGTCGAGGACATGGCGGGTGTCGTTCCAGTCGAAGCCGACCTCGCTCGCCCGTCTCTGCAGCTTCACCGCTCGCGTCAGCGTCGGCAGGCCCTGGGTGATGCCCTCGAGCCGGCTGGAGGCCCGGCCGCCGCGCTTTGCCGCACGCTCTTCGGCCTTGATCGTTTCCCAGTTCGCGGTCACCGCTTCGGGAGTCTCGGCATCAACCTGACCGAAGACGTGAGGATGGCGGCGCAACATCTTGTCAGAAATGGCATTTGCGACGTCATCGAGCGCGAAGGCACCGGCCTCCTCGGCCATGCGGGCATGGAAGACAACCTGCAGCAACAGGTCGCCCAGCTCATCCTTCAACTGAGTCATGTCGCCCTGGCGGATGGCCTCGGCAACTTCGTAAGCCTCTTCAACGGTATAGGGGGCGATCGAGCGGAAATCCTGTGCCAGGTCCCAGGGGCAGCCGCGCTCAGGATCGCGCAGGCGCGCCATGATCGCGCGCAGGCGTTCCAGCGGCGGCAGGCTCTCCATGTCGTCGGGCATGGGGCGAGACCTTAAGCCATGGCGCGCAGGAGGCAAGCGGGCCGGGGATGGCTCCCGGGCCGGTCGCTCTGGCAAACTGTCCCGCTGGAGGAACAAATGATGCTGGACCTGAGCGAGGGGCCCGCAGTCGCCGCGGTGGAAGGAGGCGATGAAGCTGCATGGACCGCGCTCGGCGGCCAGCTCCCGCAGGAGCACGCCACGCAGTTCAAGCGCTTCCCCAAGCATCTGCAGCGGCGCGCGCTACGTCACGGCCGAGACTGGGCGCTGCTGGTCGGCCGCCCGCTCGCGCACTACCGGAAGCTGGTGCCGCTGGGGCAGGGGTCCGGCGCGCTGCGCGAGGAAGCGCAGCGGCTCGCCGAGCGCGAAGGTTGGGAGCTGCGCGAGGCCGGGGGCCATGCGCCGGGGCACACGCCCTACTACCGTCAGACCACCGGCTTCACCTGCGGTCCGGCGACGCTCGGCATGGCGTTGAGCGGTCTTACCGGTTGCTCAGCACCCGATCGCGCGCTGGAGATCCAGATCTGGCGCGAGGCGACGACGATCCACGCGCCGAGCGGCCCCGGCGGCTGCGATCCCTTCGGCCTGGCGCTGGCGGCCGAGCGGCGGGGCCTCAAGGCCGAGGTGGTGAAGTCGCGGCCCGGCCCGCAGATCCTCGACCGCGGCGCCGACGACGCCCGGCGCGAGCTGATGCGCTTCGTGCAGGAGAGTTTCTGCGCCGAGGCCGAGGCAGCCGGCATCGCCTCGCATTACCGGCCTTTCGACGCGGCCTTCCTGGCTGCCCACGTCCAGGCGGGCGGGCAGGCGATCCTGCTGGTCGACCAGATTCACATGCACGGCGAGGTCTGCCCGCACTGGATCCTGCTCACCGCCTGGCAGGCCGGGCGCTTCCACGCGCACGATCCCTGGCTCGACGAAGAGCAGGGCGAGAGTTCGTCGGACGTGGTCGACCTGCCGCTGCCGCCGGCGGCGGTGGAGACCATCGGCAGCTACGGCAGTCCGCCCTACCAGGCGGCGGTCCTGCTGTCGCGGCGTTAGCCGGGCGCCCTCGGGGATGCCAGCAGCGAGATCTCGAGCACCATCTTGTCGAGCAGCGCCTGCATGAAGTCGGCGCGACTCGCCGCCTGCATGACGAAGGCGCCGGGGCCGCCGATCACGTTCGCCTCGTAGTTCTCCACCAGCACCGGCTTGCCGCGCGAGCCGAGCAGCGTGCCGTCGGTGATCGCCAGGGCGTTCACCGTATGGCCGGCCGCCACCGCCTGGTCCCGTGCGAAGGGGGCGGGGACGATGCTGCGGTTGTCCGGGTTGTCGCCGGAGACGTCGATGACGCCGCGGGTCGGCTCGCAGGGGCAGAGGGCGAGGAGGGCCGTGGCGTGCACCACGCCGTCGCCGATGGCGTTGTAGCTTTGCGGCGAACGGGGCGCCGCCAGAACGGCCCGGCCGAAAGCCGCGGCCGAGCCGGCGTCCTCCACGACCATCCACTCGACCATGGTCGCAGCACCGCCCGGCGTGCCCCATTCGACATAGGCGATCGCCAGGCGTTGCAGCGGATTGCCGGCAATGGCTGCCAGCACCCGCGGGTGCTGCACGGCTTCGGCGATGCCCTGCTTCTGCAGCAGGAATTCGCCGTCGTCGATCGAGCCCGAGGCGTCGACCACCAGCACCAGGGCGACGTCGACCGGCGTCTGTGCGGCGGCGGGCGCCGATGGGACGAAAACCGTCAGGAGGAGCGCTGTGGCGGCGGCAAGGGCTCGTGGCATCGGCGGCTCCTTCGGCGGTCCGGAACGAGCTTAGGACGGGCTGGTTACCTCTGCACGAGAGGAGGTGCGGCGATGAAGCAAACCCGACCGATCGACAGCCTGGAGGGCTATCAGAATGTGCTGGCCGAGATCCGGCGGCTCCGTACGGAGGGCGCGCGCAGCGAAGACAACGCGCGCCTTGCGGAGCTGGAGGCCGCTGCGGCCGACTTTTCCGAACGGCTGCGCGCCGCTGAGCTGCGGAAGGGGCGCCCGGACACCGAGACGACGTGACGGCATACCGACCTTGCACGCTCGATCGCGCTAAATTCGCATAATGTATATTATGGTAAATACATATATTGGGCCTGTGCCAGGATCTTGCCGCGCTTTTATGAGCCTGCAAGTCAGTT
>DATEDK010000379.1:0-4078 GCA_035281685.1 Kiloniellales bacterium
CATTGGCCGGCCTCCTTCAAGGCCTCGACCGCTTCCTTCGGCATGTAGCGCTCGTCGTGCTTGGCGAGCACGGTGTCGGCGGCAAACCAGCCGCCGGCGGCGAGATCGCCTTCGATGCGGCCCTCGACGACGACACCCTGACCCTCGCGGAAGAGATCGGGCAGGGCGCCGAGGTAGCGCACCGGCACGCTGGCGGCAAGGTCGGTCACCGCGAAGCGCGCCTCCTCGCCGTTGCGCACGAAGGTCCCCTCCTGCACCAGGCCGCCCAGGCGCAGCGCCTGACCTGCCGGCGGCGGTTCCTTGGCGAGCTCCGAGGGCGTGCGGAAGAAGGCAAGGCTGTCGCCGAAGGCCAGCAGCACGAGCGCGGTGGCGCCGCCCAGGCATAGCAGGCCAACGAGCAGAAAGACCAGGCGGCGGCCCTTGCGGCTGAGGCCGCGGCCCGGCTTGCCGCTGCCGCTCGCGACCGCGCTCACGGCGCAGCCTTCTGCCGCGAGCGCGTCGCCTCGAGCGCAGCGAGGTGGCGGCGCGTGCGGCGCAGGCGGATCACCGAGGTGACGACGAAACCGAGGAGCACGAGGAGCGTCAGGCCGATGGCTGGCCAGACATAGGCGGCGTAGCCGCCCATGTGGAAGAAGGCGTCGATGGCGCTCATGTGCAGGCGATCCGCCGCCGAGCGCTCAGCCGCCGGCGCTCAGGAGTGCCAGCGCGCGGGCGCGCTGCGAGAGCACCTCCTGCTTGGCGCGCAACAGCACCAGGGCGAGGAAGTAGGCCATGAAGCCGAGCGCGGTCACCAGGAGCGGCCAGAGCATCTGCGGGTCGATGGTCGGCCCCTCCAGCCGGAACACCGAGGCCGGCTGATGCAGCGTCGTCCACCAGTCGACGGAGAACTTGATGATCGGCAGGTTGACCGCGCCGACCAGCGCCAGGATCGCCGCCGCCTTCTGGCCGCGCCGCTCGTCGTCGAAGGCGCCGTAGAGCGCCATGTGGCCGAGGTAGAGGAAGAAGAGCACGAGCACCGAGGTCAGCCGCCCGTCCCAGACCCACCAGGTGCCCCAGGTGGGTTTGCCCCAGAGCGAGCCGGTGACCAGCGCCAGGAAGGTGAAGGCAGCGCCGAGCGGCGAGGCCGCCTTGGCGACGAGATGCGCAAGCGGATGGCGCCAGACCAGCGCCACGGCGGAGACGACGGCGATGAAGACGTAGCCCGAAAGCGCCATCCAGGCGGCCGGCACGTGCACGTACATGATGCGCACGGTGTCGCCCTGCTGGTAGTCCGCCGGCGCGACGCATAGCCCGAGGTAGAGGCCGAGGAGGATCAGCGCAGTCGCTGCGATCGCCGCCCACGGCATCACAGCGTCGGCCAGCCGCAGGAACCGACCCGGATTGGCGAAGCGCTGCATCGCTCATCCTTAGCCCAATCACCCCGCCTCAAGCGCCTGACGCAATGCCGCAGGCGCAGCCACGAGCGACAACGGCAGTGCAAAAAGCAGCGCCGCGCCAAGCAGTAAGAGATGCGCATCGGCGTCGATGTCGACCGCCGTGGCGTCGATTGCGGTCACCCCCAAGATCAGCACGGGGAGCGACAGCGGCAGGGCGAGGAGCGGAATCAGCACGCCGCCACGGCGCGCGCCCAAGGCGGTCGCCGCCACTACCGTGCCGATCAGGCTGAGGCTGGGCGTGCCCAGCAGCAGGGTCAGCAGGAGCGTGCTCCAGAGCGGCCAGGCCAGGTCGTAGGCAAGCGCCACCAGCGGCGCGGCCAGCAGCAGCAGGAAGCCGCTGCCCAACCAATGCACCAGCGCCTTGACGGCGACGACGAGCGGCAGCGGCAGGCTGAGCGCCAGCTGGTCGAGCGCACCGTCGGCGAGATCGGCCTCGAAGATGCGCTCGAGCGACAGCACGACGGCGAAGAGAGCGGAGACCCAGAGCACGCCCGGCGCGATGCGCTGCAGCAGAACGGCATCGGGGCCGGCACCGAAGGCGAAGACCAGCGCCGCCAGCAGGAAGAAGGCGACGGCGATCAGGGGCTCGCCGCGCTGCCGCCAGAGCAGCAGCAGCTCGCGGCGCAGCAAGGCGAGCAAGGCCTTCACGCCGCCGCCGCTTCGGCCGGAGGAACGGCGGCGAGCGCCAGATGCTGCGCGCCGGCAAGCGGCACGGTGCCGTGGCTCGCCAGCACGACGAGCCCCCCGCCGGCGAGATGCTCGCGTGCCAGCCCCCAGAGCGCGGCTTCGCCCTCGGCGTCGAGGCTGGTGGTGGGCTCGTCGAGCAGCCAGAGCGGCGCGTCGCCGAGCAGCAGCCGCGCCAGCGCCGTGCGGCGGCGCTGGCCGGCGGAGAGCAGCGCGATCGGCAGGTCGGCGAAGGAGCCAAGTCGGAGACGCTCGATCGCCGCCTCGACGCTGCCCTCGCGGACCCGCGCCTCGAACCCGAGCTGCTCGCGCGGCGTCAGCGAAGGCTTGATGCCGGCGAGATGGCCGACGTAGGCGACGCGCTGGCGGTGCGCCTCCAGGTCGCGGTCGATCGGCTCGTCCTGCCAGAGGATCTCGCCGGCGAGCGGACGCGCGAAGCCCGCGAGCAGGCGCAGCAGCGTCGTCTTGCCGCTGCCGTTGGGCCCGGTCAGCACCAGCGCACTGCCAGGGTCGAGCGCAAAGCCGACCCCGGTAAAGAGCACCCGGAAGCCGCGCTCGGCAGCGAGCTCCCGGACCGCCAGCAAGCTCATCCCTGCAGGCCTTCCGCCAGCAGGGTCGCGCTGTCGGCGACGCGGGCGAAGCTGCGCAGCGTGCGGTTCTCGTGGCGGACGATGGTGGCGGCGTCGATCACGCCGTTGTCGAAGGTGCCGTGCGCGTCGGCCGCCAGCACGACCTTGTAGCCCTCCGAGGCGGCGCGGCGGGTGGTGGTGTCGACGCAGAAGTCGCTCTGCGCGCCGCAGAGGATCACCCGCTCGATGCCCCGGCGGCGCAGCAGCTCGTTGAGATCGGTGTCGCGGAAGGAATCGGAGTGGCGCTTGTCGACGATCGGCTCGTCCGGCCGGCGGCCGAGCGCCGCGTGCAGCTCCCAGCCGGGCGTGCCGGCCTCCAGGTCGTCGCCCTGGCCGCCGTCGTGCCGCACGAAGACCACCGGCAGGCTTTGGGCCCGAGCGGCGGCCAGGAGGGCACCGACACGCTCCAGGAGGCGCTCGGCGCCGTCGAGGCTCGGCCCCGCGGGCGGGTAGAGCAACGCCTGCTGCACGTCGATCACCACCAGTGCGGTCTTCATCGTCATCAACCCCTCCACACGCGCACACAACTCACTTCCCCCTTGAGGGGGGAAGTCGAGCGTAGCGAGGATGGGGGTGACCGCCATCGGCTTGCCGATGGCCGCCAGCAGAGCTGGCGTCGTCTTTCTCTCGGCTGCTTCGCAGCCGGTCGCTTCGCTCCGTCACCCCCGCCCTCGCTTCGCTCGACCTCCCCCCTCAAGGGGGAGGTGAGTTGGAGCGCTTCATCTCGGCAAAGCTTTAGCGCGGCCGCGCCGGGCTAGGCCAGCCGGGCGGAGTTCAACGCGCAGATTGTCAGAAGCGGTACCCCCAAAAGGGTGGCGCCCAGCGGGATCGGGACCGCTGGGCGCCAGTTTTCCAGCCTGAGGGGGGCATCGGGGTGAGGTCGGCTGGAAACCTCGGACAGAGAGGGGAAGTCTCCGTGCTTGTGAAGCTAGAGACGGATCGTGTTCGGTTTCGGTCCCCTTTGTGGCTGAAATGTGATTTCTGCCACAGGCAAGAAAAAAGAACCGGTACCGACTTCTTACTTCGTGATCGTTGCACAACGGCCACAGGCTGTCCAGAGGAATTTTGCGGGCCGCGACCGTCCGTCGCGATCGCTCCGGCCCGCAATCCCCTGACGGAAATAAGGATTCAGGCGTCGTAGCGACGCTGATCGTCGATCACCTTGCCGTCGTTGGGCAGGCTGCCGGGAGCCACCAGCGCCACCTCGCCTTTCAGCTTGGTGATGTTCTGCAGGCTCTCGGCCACGCCCTGCGCCAGGGATTCTGGATAGTCGGCGGCCTCGCAGCGCAGCAGCATGGCATCGAGGGCGCCCTCGCGGCGCACCTCCAG
>DATEDK010000380.1:0-10484 GCA_035281685.1 Kiloniellales bacterium
CCAGCGGATCGGCCCGGAGCACATCATGGCCAGCGGAGCGCTGCCGCCCGGCTTTCCCGCGACCGAGATCGAGGGCGAGTACTACTGGGACGGCGGGCTCGTTTCCAACACACCGCTGCAGTGGCTGCTCGACAGCCGACCGCGCCGCGACACCCTGGCCTTCCAGGTCGACCTCTGGTGCGCCCAGGGCGAGGTGCCGCGCACGATCGTCGAGGCCAGCGTGCGCGAGAAGGAGATCCGCTACTCCAGCCGCACCCGCGCCGCCACCGACCAGTTCCGCGTGCACCAGAAGCTGCGGCGCGCGGTGGCGCACCTGACCGCGAAGATGCCCGCCGAGCTGCGGAGCAACGAAGACTGGGCGCTGGTCGCCAGCGTCGGCGACGAGAAGGTCTACAACATCATCGAGCTGATCTATCACGCCCGCAGCTACGAGGGTGTCGCCAAGGACTTCGAGTTCTCGCGCTACACCATGGAAGAGCACTGGGCCTCCGGCTACCAGGACGCCGTGCGCACGCTGCGCCACCCCGAGGTGCTCGAGCGCCCGGCCAGCAAAGACGGCGTAATGACCTTCGACATCAATGAGGATGGACGGGACCGGTGATGCGCCGACCGGCCACGAGACAGGAGTCCTCGCCCATGAAGCTCGCCGACATCCGCGCCAAGGCCTTCGCCATGCCGTTGACGAACCCCGCCTATCCGCGCGGCCCCTACAGGTTCTACGGCCGCGAGTTCGTCATCTTCAGCTACCGCACGGACCCGGCGGCGCTGCGCGAGGTGGTGCCGGAGCCGCTCGAACCAGCTGGCGACACGGTGTCCTACGAATTCATCCGCATGCCGGACTCGACCGGCTTCGGCGACTACACCGAGACCGGCCAGGTGATCCCGGTGCGGTTCAAGGCGAAGGACGGCACGGTGCAGGAGGGCGGCTACGTGCACGCCATGTACCTCGACGACAACTCGCCGATCGCCGGCGGGCGCGAGATCTGGGGCTTTCCCAAGAAGCTGGCCACGCCCCGCATCGCGCACGAAAGCGAGACCCTCGTCTGCACGCTGCACTACGGTTCGGTGCTCTGTGCCAGCGGCACGATGGGCTACAAGCACCGCGAGATCGACCACGGGCCGCTGCTGAAGAGCCTGGCCAGGCCCAATTTCATGATCAAGATCGTGCCGCACGTCGACTGCAGCCCACGCATCTGCGAGCTGGTGCGCTACTACCTCGAAGACGTCACGGTGAAGGGTGCCTGGAGCGGCCCCGGCGCGCTGCAGCTCTTCGAGCATGCGCTCTGCGACGTCGGGCGCCTGCCGGTGCGCGAGGTGCTCTCCGCCAGCCACTTCGTGACCGACCTGACACTCGGCCTCGGCGAGGTGGTGCACGACTACCTGGCCGGCGCCTGATCTCCCCTGCCCGAAAGGACCAGCCCATGCCCCGCTTCACCGACAAGGTCGCCATCATCACCGGTGCCGCCAGCGGCATCGGCCGGCAGATCGCCCAGCGTTTCGCGGCCGAAGGCGGACACGCCGTGATCGCCGACCTCGACCTGTCGGCCGCGGACGCCGCCGCGAAGCAGATCGGCGCCCAGGGTCCCGAGGCGCTGGCGGTGGCGATGAACGTGGTCGACGAGGCTCAGGTCGAAGCCGGCGTCGCGGCGACGATGAAGAAGTTCGGCCGCATCGACGTGCTGGTCAGCAATGCCGGCATCCAGATCGTGAATCCGGTGGTCGACTTCGCCTACGCGGACTGGAAGAAGCTGCTGTCCATCCACCTCGACGGCGCATTCCTCACCACCAAGGCCTGTCTCAAGCACATGTATGCGGCCAAGGCGGGCAGCGTGATCTATATGGGCTCGGTGCACTCGAAGGAGGCTTCGGTGCTGAAGGCGCCCTATGTCACGGCCAAGCACGGCCTGATCGGACTCTGCAAGGTCGTGGCCAAGGAAGGTGCCGCTCACAACGTCCGCGCCAACGTGGTCTGTCCCGGCTTCGTACGCACGCCGCTGGTCGAGAAGCAGATCCCGGAGCAGGCGCAGCAGCTCGGCATCACCGAGCAGCAGGTGGTGAAGAACGTCATGCTGAAGGACACGGTGGACGGCGAGTTCACCACCACCGACGACGTGGCCGACGCCGTGCTGTACTTCGCCGGCGCCAAGACCAACGCGCTCACCGGCCAGTCGCTGGTGGTGAGCCACGGCTGGTTCATGCAGTAGGGGCGCGGGGCTGCGTCGCCCCGCTGATTGACGCCAACCTGCCGCTGCGGTTCCCTGCCGGCGCGGGAGGTATCGATGGCAGAGAAGCACAACTTGAAGAACGGCGGGCGCATCCTGGTCGACGCGCTGGTGACGCAGGGCGCCGACCATGCCTTCTGCGTGCCGGGCGAGAGCTATCTGGCCGTGCTCGACGCCTTCTACGACACCCCGCAGATCGTCGTCACCGTCTGCCGCCAGGAGGGCGGGGCCTGCATGATGGCCGACGCCTACGGCAAGCAGACCGGCCGGCCCGGGCTCTGCTTCGTGACGCGCGGGCCCGGCGCAACCAACGCCTCGCCCGGCCTGCACATCGCCTTCCAGGACTCGACGCCCCTCATCCTCTTCGTCGGCCAGGTCGGCCGCTCGATGATGGATCGCGAGGCCTTCCAGGAGGTCGACTATCGCCGGCTCTTCGGCCAAGTCGCCAAGTGGGTGGCCGAGATCGACGATGCGCGCCGGATCCCCGAGTACGTCGCGCGCGCCTACGCCACCGCGATGAGCGGCCGGCCCGGGCCGGTGGTGCTGGCGCTGCCCGAGGACATGCTGCGCGAGCGCGTCGAAGCGCCGGCGGCACCGCGTGCCAGGCCCGCCGTCACCCATCCCGGCAGCGCCGATCTCGAGGCGCTGGGCGAACGCCTGGCCAAGGCCGAGCGGCCGATCGCCATCCTCGGGGGCAGCCGCTGGAGCCCGGCTGGTGTGGCCGCCTTTCAGCGCTTTGCCGAAGCCTGGGACCTGCCGGTCGGCTGCTCCTTCCGCCGTCAGGACCGCTTCGACAACACGCACGCCTGCTACGCCGGCGACGTCGGCATCGGCATCAACCCGAAGCTCGGCCAGCGCATCGCCGAGAGCGACCTGATCCTGCTGGCCGGCGGCCGGCTCGGCGAGATCGCCTCGGGTGGCTACAAGCTGTTCGACATTCCGACACCGAAGCAGCCGGTGGTGCACGTGCACGCCGCGGCCGAGGAGCTGGGCCGCGTCTACCAGCCGGTGCAGGCGATCCACGCCAGCCCCGATGCCTTCGCCCAGGCGGCGGCCGAGCTGCGTCCGCCGCAGCGCCTGCCGCGCAATGGTGCGTGGCGCGAAGCCGCGCACCGCGACTACCTCGCCTGGTCGACGCCGCCCGCGACCAACACCCCGCTCGATCTGGGGCAGGTGATCCGTGTGCTGGAAGAGCGCCTGGGACCGGACGCGGTCTTCTGCAACGGTGCGGGCAACTACACGACCTGGGTGCACCGCTTTCACCGCTACCAGCGTCCCGGCACGCAGCTGGCGCCGACCTCCGGCTCGATGGGCTACGGCACGCCGGCAGCGGTCGGCGCCAAGCGCATCCATCCCGACCGGCCGGTGGTCGCCTTCGCCGGCGACGGCTGCTTCCTGATGAACGGGCAGGAGTTCGCGACAGCCGTACAGTACGGGCTCGCGATCCTGGTGATCGTGGTCAACAACGGCATGTACGGCACGATCCGCATGCACCAGGAGCGGCACTATCCGGGGCGCGTCAGCGCCACCGACCTCATCAACCCAGACTTCGCGGCGCTCGCGCGCGCCTACGGCGGGTTCGGCGAGCGGGTCGAGCACACCGCCGACTTCGCCCCGGCACTGGCGCGCGCGCTCGCCAGCGGCGGCCCGGCGCTGCTCGAGCTGCGCATCGATCCGGAGATGATCACGCCGAGCGCGACGCTGTCGGGTATCCGCAAGGCCTCGCAGGCCAAGCCGGTGCCGGAAGGGGAGTGAGGGCTCTCGAGGTTTGGCATCTCGCGCCAACCTTCGCTTGCCACGGGTTCGCAACGGGCGGGCGGGCCGCTAAGCTGAAGCGGGGGGTGCACATGAGGACCCGATCCGCCGCGCTGGCAAGTCTGGCCGGGCTCGTCTTGCTGGCGGCCTGCCAATCCATCGAAGTCGAGATGAACAAGCCTCTGAGCGAGGTCGCCCCGGCCGACTCGCCGACCATCTCGCTGGGGGGTTACCGCCTGCCCGCCCTGGTCAAGCCCGAGCACGACGACCTGCTGCTGATCCTCGCCTTCTCGGGTGGCGGCAAGCGCTCCTCGGCCTTCTCCTATGGCGCGCTCGCCGCGATGCGCGAGCTGCAGGTCGTGGGCGGCGCGGCGCCGCATTCGATGCTCTCGGACATCGACCTGATCTCATCGGTCTCGGGCGGGACCTTCACGTCGATGTACTACGGCCTGCACCGCGAGAAGCTGTTCACGGACTACGAGGACGACTTCCTGCGCGTCGACATCGACTCCTACATCTACGGCATCTACCTCTTGCCGTGGAACTGGGACTGGCTGGTCAATCCCTTGGTCGGCACCAACGACTACATGGCCAAGGTCTATGACGACCACATGTTCCACGGCGCAACCTACGCCGACCTGATCAAGAACGGTCGCCCGATGATCATGGCGGATGCCACCGACGTCACCTACGGCCGCGTCTTCAGCTTCATTCAGGACACCTTCGACCTGATCTGCTCGGATCTCGCCACGTTTCCTCTGGCGCGTGCGACAGCGGCCTCCAACGGCTTCCCCGTGCTGTTCTCGCCGATCACGCTGATCTCCTACACCAAGGATTGCAAAGGCCGTGTCCCCGCCTGGTTCGCCGCATCGAAGGAGGCCGTGGAGCAGGACCCGGACAGCCGGCTCGCCGCCGCGGCCAAGCAGGCTGAGGAGTACCTGAACGACAAGGAAACCTGGTACGTGCACCTGCTCGACGGCGGCATCGTCGACAACCTGGCGCTGCGCGGGCTGATCAACTCCATGCTGCTGATGTTCGACAATCCGCAGGCCGCGGTGGATCGCGGCTTCCACAAGTGGCGCCGCGTGCTGGTGGTCAGCGTGGACGGCGAAGGCGACCAGGACACGAGCTGGGCGCGGCAGCGGCAGGTCACCGGCTTCGGGCAGATCCTGGCCAATGTCTCCGGAGCCCAGATCGACGAATACAACTTCGAAACGCTGATTTTGGCGAAGGAGGAGGTTGAGAACTTCGGGACCTTCCTCGCCAAGCTGCGCTGTGCCCACGAGGCCACGATCGACGGCTACCGCTGCGACGACGTCGAGAGCAGCTTCGTGCACCTGTCGCTGCGCGATGTGACCGACGAGAGCGTGCGCCAGCGCCTGGAGGCCATCCCCACCGGCCTTACGGTCTCGGAGGAAGACCTGAAGCTGCTGATCGAGTCCGGCCGCAACGCGGTGATGGACTCAAAGGAGATCAGGGCCGCGCTGGATGTCGCCGCGCCGACCGTCGCCAAGCAGTGAGGCTCAGCCTTCCTCGCTGAGACCGCGGCGCGAGATGCGCTGGTCGCGGTGCACGTAGGCCGACATCATCAGGCCGTAGGACACCATCAGCGACAGCATGACCGTGCCGCCGTAGGAAATCAGCGGCAGCGGAATGCCGACCACCGGGATGGCGCCGGTCACCATCGCCACGTTGATCGCCACGTAGAGGAAGAGGTTGACGGTCACGCCGATGGCCAGCAGGCGCGCGAAGTGGTTGCGCGCGCGCAGCCCGATGGCGAAGCCGTAGGCGAGCACGAGGAGATAGAGGCAGAGCAGGCCGATGGTGCCGACCAGCCCGAACTCCTCGGCCAGCATGGCGAAGATGAAGTCGGTCTGCTTTTCCGGCACGAAGTTGAGATGGCCCTGCGTGCCCATCAGGAAGCCGCGGCCCCAGACGCCGCCGGAGCCCAGCGCGATCAGCGACTGCAGGATGTGGTAGCCGGACCCCAGGGGGTCGTTCTCCGGATTGAGGAAGGTCAGCACGCGCTGGCGCTGGTAGTCGTGCAGGAACTCCCAGCCGATCGGGATCGCCGCAGCGGCGAGCGCCAGGATCGCGCCGAACATCCAGAGCCGCATGCCGGCGACGAAAAGCATGGCACCCGCGCCCAGGAGCAGCATGGTGGCGGTGCCGAGGTCCGGCTGCGCCAGCACCAGGCCCGCCGGCACCAGCGCCATCAGGATCGGCACGGCCATGACGGTCAGCCGCCCCATGTCCTCCGGCGGCACGGAATAGAAGTAGCGGGCGAGCGCCAGGACCAGCGCCACCTTCATCACCTCGGAGGGCTGCAGCTGGATGAAACCGAGGTCGATCCAGCGCTCCGCGCCCATGCGGATGGCCCCCATGACGTCGACCGCCACCAGCATCAGCACGGCGATGAAGTAGATCGGATAGGCCAGGCGGAACCAGAAGCGGATGTCGACCAGCGCGACCACGACCAGCAGGCCGAGAGCAAGGCCGTAGCGTACCGCCTGGCGCTCCGCCCAGGGCTCGATCGAGCCGCCGGCGGCCGAGTAGAGCATCACGCAGCCGACGCCGGCCAGGAGCGTCAGCAGCAGCACCAGGCCCCAGTTGATCTCCAGCAGCTTGCGTCCGACCGGCATCGCCGGCTGACGGTTGAGCAGGCGCACGCCGGCCATCGTTCTAGCCGCCCTGGCCCTGGGCAACGTTCGCCGCCATTTCGGGCAGCGCGGGACGGCCCAAGGGATCGCGCCGCTGCACCTCGATCAGGATGTCCTTGGCGATCGGCGCCGCCACGGCGGAGCCGCCGCCGCCGTGGTCCACCACCACGGCGCAGGCATAGCGCGGGTTGCCGACCGGCGCGAAGGCGACGAAGAGCGCATGATCGCGGCGGTGCCAAGGCAGGTCCTCGTTCTTGGTCACGCCCTGCGCGCGCTCGCTCATGGTGATGCGACGGACCTGGCTGGTACCGGTCTTGCCGCCCATCTCCCAGCCCGGCTCGATGATCTTCGACCGGCCCGCCGTGCCGCCCTTCTCGTTCACCACGGCATTCATCGCGTCCAGGATCAGCGCCATGTGCTCCGGCGGCACGCCCAAGGGCGCAAACAGCGAGGGCGGCGCCGCGTCGTCCGGGCCCTGATCGCGGAAGCCGCGCGAGAGATGCGGCGTCACCGCCTTGCCGCTCGCCAGCCGCGCCACCATCACCGCCAGCTGCAGCGGGGTCGCCAGCACGAAACCCTGGCCGATCGCGGTCACCAGCGTCTCGCCGCCCTGCCAGGGCTCGCCGAAGTTGGCGAGCTTCCAGTCGCGCGTCGGGATCACGCCGGCGCGCTCGCTGTGCAGGTCGATGCCGGTCGGCGCGCCCAGGCCCAGCTTGAAGGCCATCTCGGAGATGCGGTCGATGCCGATGCGGCGCGCGGTGTCGTAGAAGAAGACGTCGCAGGAATGCTTGATGCCGTCCCGCATGTTCATGTAGCCGTGGCCGCCGCGCTTCCAGCAGTGGAAGCGCGCGTTGCCGAGCCTGTAGACGCCGGGGCAGAAGACCGCGTGGGCGGGCGACACGCCGGCTTCCAGCGCCGCCAGGGCCACCGTCATCTTGAAGGTCGAGCCCGGCGCATAGAGGCCGCCGATGGTGCGGTTGGTCATCGGCTTCAAGGTGTCTTCCGTCAGCGTCTTCCAGTCGCCGGCGGAGAGGCCGAGCGTGAAGAGGTTGGCGTCGTAGCTCGGCACCGAAGCCATGGCGAGCACGTCGCCGGTCTGGATGTCGAGCACCACCGTGGACGCCGCGGTCTCGCCCATCAGCCGCTGGTAGGCGTAGGCCTGCAGGCCGCCGTCCAGCGTCAGCACCAGGTCGCGGCCGGGCTTGCCCTCGTTGCGCGACAGCTCGCGGATCACCCGGCCGACCGAGTTGACCTCGATCTGCCGCGTGCCGGCCTTGCCGCGGAGGGCGGTGTCGTAGGTCTTCTCGATGCCGTTCTTGCCGATGCGGAAATCCGGCAGCGTCAGAAGCGGATCCTCGGACTCCTTGAGTTCGCTCTCCGCCACCTTGGCGACGTAGCCCAGGAGATGCGAGAACATCGTGCCGTAGGGGTAGAGCCGCGTCTGGCCCACCTCGATCGAGATGCCGGGCAGGTCGGGGGCATTGACCTCGATCTGACTCACCTGCTCCCACGTCAGGTTCTCGGCGACGGTGATCGGCACGAAGGAGTTGCGCCGGACCTCGCGCAGCACGCGCTCGCGCTCGCTGTCGCCGACGGCGACGATGCGGCCGAGCGCCTCCAGCGTCGCCTCGGCATTCGGCGTCTGCTCGCTGGTCAGGACGACGCGGTAGTTCTGCTGATTGACCGCGAGCTGCTTGCCGAAGCGGTCGAGGATCTGCCCGCGGGGCGGGATCAGCAGCTTGACGTTGATCCGGTTCTCTTCGGCAAGGAGGGCGAAGCGGTCGCTCTCCTCGACCTGCAGCTGATAGAGCCGCCCGGCGATGCCGCCGAAGACCGCGAGCTGCACGCCGCCCAGGATCAGCGCGCGCCGCGTCAGCGACTTCAGGCGGACCAGTTCCTCGTTGTTCTGCGCCATGGCGGGCCGTCCTAGTGCACGCGCAAGAGGCTGCGCTGCGCCTGGCTGAAGAGCCAGGCGAAGAGCGGATAGGCGGCGATGGTGCTGAGCGCCTGGAACACCGCCGGGCGCGCGTCGATCAAGGTCGAGGCCGCCAGCGCATTCAACGCAAGCAGCACGACCTCGGCCAGGACCGCGAAGACCGCGAAGAAGGACCACTGCACGATGAAGGGTTGCGGCAGGAGGTGCCGGCGCTGCGACTTCACGGCCACCTGCGCCAGCATCAGGGTCACCGAGGAGACGCCGAGCGGCCCGCCGGTCGCCAGGTCGCAGAAGACCCCGAGCAGGAACACCGCCCAGACCGGCAGGAGGTCGGGCCGGTGCGCCGACCAGAAGTAAACGGCGATCAGCGGCAGCCAAGGAGCGATCGCGCCGAAGCCGGGCAGGCGCACCGGCGAGAGGCTCAGCACGACGAGCAGCACCGCCAGCGCGAAGGGCACGAGGCTGCGCGCCCAGAGGTCGATGCGATGCAGCAGCGACTGTCTCATGGCGTGGGGATGCCCTCGCTCGCCTCGCCGTCCTCCTCGATGAGCCCGGGCAGGCCGTAGTCGACGAGGCGGATCACCTCGAGGTGCGCCCAGTCGACGAAGGGCGCGACCTCGGCAACGCCGTCCTCGACCGCCGCGACCCGGCCGATCGGCAGGCCCTGCGGGAAGACGCCGCCGATGCCGGAGGTGACGACGTAGTCGCCGACCGCGAGGCGCGCGCCGTCGTCGAGATACATGAGATCGGGCAGCGCCGAGTTGTCGCCGACCAGCATGGCGCGATGGCGCGCCTCGCCCACCAGCACCGGCACGCGGCTGTTGAGATCGGTCAGCAGCAGCACGCGCGCCGAGCGCTTGCCGACGCTGACGACACGGCCGACCATGCCCTCGCCGGTCATCGCCGCCTGGCCCCTGCGCACGCCGTCGAGCGTACCGGCCGCGACCAGGATCGAGCGCACGAAGGCACCGCCCTGATCGCCGATCACGCGCGCCGAGCGATGGCCGACCGCCGCGTCAGGCACGAAGTTCAAGAGCGCGCGCAGGCGCTCGTTCTCCGCCGCGGTTTCCCGCGCGATCGCTTCCCAGGCGAGCAGCTCCTGGTTCTTCTGCCGCAGCGCCTCGTTCTCCGCCTGCAGGCTGGCGAGCTCCGAGGCATAGTCGATCAGACCGTTCACCGTCGCGATCGGCTTCGAGAGTCCGTCGAGCAGCGGTGCCAGGCCGTCCTGCACCGCGGTGCGCGCGCGATCGATCAGCGCAATGTCGGCCTTGCCGAGCAGCATCAGCGCGAAGGCGGCGGCCACCAGCAACAGGAACAGAAACCGCTGGGCCCACGCCTTCAAAGGCGTGGCCAAGCGCATCACCGTACCGGGCCGCTTTGCCAAAACGTCCCCCCGCGCACCGACGAATCGGGTCGCGACGGCACCTCGCGCGCTCAGCCGATGTCGGATCGACCGAAGCTATAGCACTGGAGTCGTGTCGGTAAATGACGAAAGACCAGTATTTTAGCCGTAAGACCGACAAAAGGGCCGCGGCTTTGCCGGGCCCTCAAAGCGTCAAGCCGGCCGGCAGGGGTCCCTGCAGCCGCCGGCGAAGCTCCGCGTTGGTCGCCAGGTCGCGCACCCATTCGTAGTAGACGCCCTTCACCGTGGTCAGGATCGCACCCGCCGCCGCCAGGCGGGCCAGCGCCGGCTCCTGATGCGGCGGCGGCGTGCCGGTGCCGTCCTGCGGGATGGCGACGCGAAAGCCGAGGTCGAGCAGGCCGAGAGCCGAATGGGCGACGCAGACGTCGGTTTCCAGCCCGGCCAGCACCAGTTCGCGCCGGCCGGTCGCTTCGACGGCCGCCAGGATGTCGGGCTGCCCGGCCAGGCCGAACACGCGCTTGTCGTGCACCGTCGTGCCGGCTGGCAGG